>NZ_VPCB01000016.1:0-76526 GCF_013418435.1 Acinetobacter sp. YH12142
GTATTTGGATTGTCACTGCTTGCTCCAAAGTTAACATGTTGAGCAGTCCAAAATGACCGCTATATTAACCAAGGGGGTCAGTTTTTAAATGCCATTAGGGGGTCATTTTTACACTGCCGCTAACAATGCTGCATGGAGTGTGTAATTGCAATGAAAATATCAAAACTCTCTCTCTTACTCGCTCTTTGTCTACCTGTGGTGAGTTTTGCACAAGTTTCAGATATAGCACAGTCTGAGTTAAAGCCTTTACCTGATGTTCGGATATCCATGCAGCGGATGCTTCGCTCTACTGAAGGGCGTTATTTCTTAGATTTGTATGCTGGCATATGGAATCCGCACGGGACTTTGACTGATTTGCAAGAGCCCAAACAAATTAACTTTAAAGGGACTCAAAAAGCAGATTTTATTGACTTGAATTCAGTCAATGTTGGGACGGAACAAAGTGCTGCAGCAGCTTATCGATTGGCAGGTACATTGAATGCAAATACAGGCTACTTTAAAGCTGAACTGACGGAACAAACGGCACCACCATCTACAAGTTATCTACAGTTTGAACCTGCGTTTAAAGCTGCAGATAAACCTATCCTGCTGTTTAAGTTTTATGGGGTGCAATCCGCAGACCAACCTTATGGGAAGTCTCTAAAACGCGTAGATGTGATTAATAAGTCAAATGGCACAGTACTACAGTCTTTACAAGGCTTTAATGCCTTTGGGAATAGTATGGGATTCTTAGATGTAAACTTTGATGGATACTATGATGTTGTACTTTCGGATACCTCTGATGGTCGAAAAATAGAAGATAAGCGATTTATTTATTGGATGTACAATCCTAAAACGAAGAATTTTCAACGCTCACCGCAATTGGAGAAAATTGCTGGCTTTCCAAAATTAAAAGGAGAGCTGCAGCAGATCGACTTTGGATCAGGTCAAATCTTTCGAGTCGATCAAGGATTGCTTTATCCAGTCAGTGAGTAAGTTAAATTTTTTAAAAAGCCCCATAACTTGGGGCTTTTTTATTTATAGAATTTTCTAAAGAAGAATCTAGGCAGTTTTAAAAGAGGTAGTCAGTATTTTGAATAAAAAATCAAAGTAAAAAGTGCGTTGAAAGAGAGGGGCAGAATTTCAATATGTGTGATAATTCATGTAATAAATGAGATTCTAAAAATTTAAAAACAAAAATCTGAAATTTAAAGAAAGAAAATATGATTTACAAAAGCTTAACATTGGAAACTAAGCCGTGATTCAAAACCTGTAATTTAATACAAAGGCTCAGTATTTGGTGACGTAATTCTTGTATTGCGTTTCAAAAGACATACCTGAAAGTGGTGATTATACATTTGAGATTCTATTTAAAATTTAAATTTAATCGGTCTTTACTATTAATATAGTTGAATATTCACGTAGTATTGTTTTGTTTGAAAATTATTTTGAACTATTTCACAAATATTTGGTGAAATATGTAACAGCCTATATTATTTTTAATGTTACTAAATTTAATAAAAACAATAAGATATAATATACCAAAAAATAGGGATATGAAAAAAATCCCCAAAATTTGGGATAAAGAGAAAAATTAAATAAAAATATAAAAATTAAAAATATTTAATATATTACAACCACATAATTTAAATATTCGTAAAAAATAATATTACATGAATATTCGTGTGAATATTCCGCATTAGGTTCTTTTTTTCTCCACATGATTAAGAATGAATCAGCACCTAGGGAAAGTAAGATTAATTAGTTTTTCTTAATAAATATCCTTTGATGCACATACTAATAAATCTCATATGAGAATGGAGAAGTGAAATGTCTACATCTAAAATTTTAACCGCAGTACTATCTGCAACATTGTTCGTAGCACTTCCAGCAACATCTGCAATCGCTGGTGGTAAAAAAGAATCTAAACAATGTGGCGGTGCGCCGTGTGAAGGCGAAATCGACATAAAGTTACAGATTCTTAAAGCATGTGAGCTTTTGGTAGGTAAAGACATCAAACTCGTTGAAGACAGTTATACGGGTGCTAGTGGCTTTACAGTTACAACGAACACTCCATATACATTAAATCTATCTACGCTAAACGCGGGTTCAAGTGCAGATACTTTTGTAAAACATGAAACCACTAGTGATAAAGTATTTACAAAAATCACGACTTCAAAAGGTGGTGTGAATTATCCAATCGGTTCTACACCTGTAGCTGGTATGAGCGTTGATAACTTTGCTGTATCTGTAGCTCCAAAAAATACAATTTCAGGTACTCAACGTGCTGGTACATACAAAGATACTTTATATATCAAAGTAGCTTACTAATCCAAATTTAGGGAGTTGATTCTACACAGTTAGGGTCAACTTCTTTTTATTTTTGAATTGATAATAATATTTAAATGTACTGGGGTGGGTATATGAAAAGTTTATTCAAAGTCGTTTCATTTAGTTTAATGACTTGCTTATTGAGTCCTCAAATATTTGCAGGTATTTCAATTAGCCCTGTGCAGTTATATTTAACCGATAAATCTAAACAACGCAGTGCGACATTTACTTTGGAGTCGAAAGGGGATGATGAGACACCACGTATTTTTGAGGCTCAAGCATTTAAATGGACTCAAAATGCCGCAGGGGAAGATGTTCTTTCACCTGAATCCAATATTATTATCAATCCGAAGAACTTTATTTTAAAACCAAATTCAAAACAAATGGTTCGTGTGGGTTTTACTCAATCTGTAGAAAGTATGAACCTACAACAAGAAGAAGCATGGCGTATTCTTTATACTGAGCTACCTCAAGTGACGAACTCTGAATCGAAAATTGCACTGTTATTAAGTATTAATGTGCCATTTTTTGTCGGCAAACAAGAACCCGCTTATTTGAAATTTATTGCTAAAAAATCGAATGGTCGCACCATTATTCAGGTTGAAAATTTAGCAAAATCACACATTCAAATCCAAAAACTTTATGTCATCGATAAAAGCAAGAAAACAGTCGCTGAATCTTCCGATATGAAATATTTATTGGCATTAGGTAAAAACCAATACGACATCGGGAGTGTTTCTTTACAAGGCGCTAGTAATTATAAAGTCGTTGTGGAAACAGATAAAGGTGACACTCCTTTGGAGTTTAATTTAGTTGAGTAGTGGCTATGAATAGAATTACATTGCTTCTATATTGTATTTTATGTGCTAATTCTGCTCATGCAGAAGCTGTTGATATGCCTGATGATTTATTTCCAACCAGTATTTGGGTAAACGAAGTAGACCGCAAGAGCGAAGTATTATTACTGACTGAAAATAACAAGTTTTATATAGAGTGCGCAGATCTTGATAAGCTGCAAATTAAAGTAGAAATTCTGAAACGACATGCAACTAAAAATTCATTTTGTTTGGTAGCGGATCAAGATATTCATTCTGGATTTGATCCTCAATTGCAAGCTATCAAAATTAATCTTCCATCAAAATATTTCTTTGGGCTAGAAACGGATGCCTTAATCAGTCAGCCGATGCCTGCAAATTTTGGTGCATTTCTCAATTATGAAATGCACTTTGAAAATAACACTCAACATAATAATTTTGGTGTACTGCCTGAACTTGGGGTGTTTAAAGACAATTGGATTTTAAGAAATAATGCCTTTTATCGAAATAATAAAGGGGATGATTATCGTGAAGAAAAATTTGTAAGGTTAAATAGTAGTCTTGAGTTTGATTTCTCCAAAAATGCGACCAAGCTGATTATTGGTGATACGACCTCTGCCTATAGCGCATTAATTCATGGTGTGCGATTTGGTGGTTTGAGTTTTGGTACAGACTATACGTCACGTCCAGATTTTGTGTATTGGAATATTCCAAGTCTAAAAGGTAGTGCAGTTTTACCTTCGACTGTTGATTTATATATTGATGGCGTAAATATTTATCAGAAAAAGATTTCACCTGGAGATTATAACCTACAAACAGGTGCCAATATTGAAAGTGCTGGTACAGCGCAAATGGTTGTACAAGATGTATTGGGGAATACCACTGTTCGAAGTTTTCCGGTGTTAATTAGCAGTAAATTGCTCAAAGAAAATTTAAATGATTACAACATATCATTAGGGAAACTACGCTTCAGTTATGACGAAGAAAATAGCGATTATCGCGATTTTTTCAGTTCAGCCTATTGGCGTAGAGGTGTCACCAGTCGTACCACGTTGGGTGCAAGTGCTACCTATAGTGACAAAGTAAAAAATGCAGGACTGCTATGGACGCAAGCGGTCAATCGATGGTTTGTTTTAGACAGTATTTTTTTAGGCAGTAAAACCGATAATGACGATGGCTATTCTGCAGGTTTGGCTATCAGTCGTAATTTCGGGAAACTTAATTTTGGTGTGAGTTCACGCTACGCTACAAATGATTATCGGGCGTTAGGTTATGAAGATAATCATATTTTTCCAAAATTTGAAAATATGGCGTATTTGAGTTTTGCTAATTTTCCATTCTTTCAAAATTTAAATCTGAACTATATCGAACAAACCCAGTATGAATCTAATGATCCTTTATTTGAGTTAGAGGATCGCAAAATGCTCACTGTGGGTGTGAGTCGCGAAATTACACCGAATTTAATGTATACCGCCAACTATTTCCAAGAATTTGGAGATAGCGATGACTCAGGTGCCTTTATTACATTTTCTTATAATTTTGGTGGTGGTAAGCGTATTCAGGCTGATGCGGGTACCAATAAATCCGGCGGTGTCCGTTTCATTCAAAATGCATTCGGTGAATATGGTGCAAATTATGCGCTCGGTGTGGATTATCGTAATGATGAAACGGTATTAAATGCCTATGGTGGTTTGTCCACTGATGTTGGTGATTTAACCTTAAGTCATCTCTATAGTGAAAATGATTCAACAACACAGGTTGGCTACCGTGGCGCTATGGTGTGGTTGGGTGGTCAATACGCATTGACCAGTTTTGTCGATAATGCCTTTGCTTTAGTGAATGTTGGTGGTCGTGAAGATATTGATGTCATGCGATCAATGTCTCCAGTCGCGAAAACCAATAAAAAAGGCTATGCCTTTGTACACGATATCGTTCCTTATATTAATTACGATATTTCATTTGATGAAAATCAATTACCGATCGAAAGCAAAGTTCCAAATGCTGCACATCGTTTAGTCGCATTAAGACAGCGTGGTTATAACATTAATTTTTCAGTATTTGATACACAACAAATATTGGTCAAAATATTGGATGAACAAGGTCATCAATTTGTTGCAGGAAGTGAAGTTGCAATTGATACCCCAGAAGCTGATGTTTATCCAGTGGGTTCAGATGGCACGGTAATGTTATATGGTTTGGTTGAAGGCTACTACAAGTTGACGGTGAGGACCAGTGGTGGTCGATCTTGCCAAACAGCGTTAACAGTGCCGAAAAAGGTAGAAAACCAAACTCCTGAATTAATTACATTGCAGTGTAAATAAAGGAGTATTTCCAATGAAAAGTATTTTACTCATCTCAGCAGCGTTATTTAGTTCAATAACATTTGCAGCACCGAGTCGCTGTGAAATGGGACGAATCAGTGAAACCAATATGCGCTTGGCGAATTACTATAATAGTCAAGCGGCGAGTTCATTTAGTGTCGATTGTTCTGGTAAATACCGCATACGCTTTAATAGCCGTAATTTGCAGGATACTTCGGGCAGTAGTTTTGTGACGAATGGCCCGATTAAGCTCAAAACACGAATGACTGTTTCAGGTGCGATGGAAAATCTGTGGAATGTTTCTACAGAGCAAGGCGCTGGCAAAAATAACTATGTGATTGCTGTGCGTTTGGTGGAGCGAGTGAATGCAACGACACCTGCAGGAATCTACCGCGATACAGTCTTTGTAAATATGGTGTTTTGAGAGGCTTAGTGAGTGATTTTATTTCATGGTTAAGGTGATTATATGCAGAGTGCTAAGTTCATGTCGCTAGATTGAAGCTTGAGTATAGATATTAATGTGAGTCTCTAGCTTCAATCTAAGTAGCTCCATTCTCTGTTGCAAATATAAAGTTGGATGTGAATGTCTTGAGTATTCGAGATGTTAAAATATCGATATAGCGTTAAGAATAAATAATTCAGAAAAAGTTTTTCTTATTAGAGTTCATAGGTTTAATATGTGATCTTGTTTTTATTTTAGCCATTTTATTTCGGCTAACGGGGAAGGTCAGTATTGAATCGCTATCATTCAAATGCTCCAAGTTGCGCATGTCGGAAAAAAGGTTCGATGTGCTTGGCGTATTGCGTTCAAACACGTCTGACATTTTTAAATGTCCTCATTTCTCTAATTAAACCTTTAAAGCTGAAATTTACCGTTCTTTGTCTTGTATTTGGTGCAATTGGGCTAAGTCCACAAGCTATTGCCCAATCATGTCAGTCAAAATTAGTCAGTCAAGAAGTCGCTCAGGCGCAGATGCCAAGCGGAGAATTGACCGGGCATGAGCATTGGCAAACGATAGAAAAGTTACCAGATCGTTGGAAAGATCGTTGGGATAATTATTCTGGCACAGCTTGGTATCGCTTGAAATGGCAATACACGTGTCAAGATGCAGGCTCAGATCCGCTTTCTTTGATGGTGAGTTACATCAATATGGCAGGGCAAGTGTATTTGAATGGTCAGCTGTTTTGGCAGGATGATTCATTACAAGAGCCTTTGTCACGAAGTTGGAATATGCCTCGGCAATGGGTAATTCCACCCAACAGCCTAAAGCAAGGTCAGAATGAAGTGCTGATACGAGTGGTGGGCGTCAATGCACTGAATCCAGGGCTTGGTGAGGTTAGTTTAAACCGCTATCACGATAATACCAAAGTGTATGAAAAACATTGGTTGGCTATGCGAGGCTTGCATAGCTACACCACTATTTTTGAGTTTATCTTGGGGATCATTGCGGGGCTGGTTTGGCTGTTTCGACGCGAAGAGAACGCTTTTGGTTGGTATGCCATAACCAGTTTTCTTTGGGTGCTATACGTTGGGCAACTTTTAGCTACCGAGACGCTTTGGGGGCTTTCAACGCTAGATTTCTATCGTTTGCATATCTTTATCTTTCTTTGTTTTACGACAGCGACTTGTCTCTATCCTTGGCGTTTTGCAGGACGAAAATTTCCACGTCTTGAAAAAGTCATGGGGATGACTGTTTTTGTATTGGGTTGCTTGATTTTTTTTACACCACAGTCTTTGGTACAACCTGTCTTAGATTTGAGTTTTATGGTGCGCTATGCTTGCTATATGCTGAATTGCCTGACATTTTCGTGGATTGCTTATAAATCAGGACAAGTTGAAGCCAAGTTGCTGGCAGGGATTATGTTGTTGATTTATGTCCCAATTGGTGCCCATGACGGTTGGCGCTTAATGATGAATGAAGGGGATTTGATTTCGGCATATGCTTCCCCGATAACAACCTTGGGTGTGGCGATTATTTTTGCACTACGCTTGACTAAAAGTGTGAGACGAATTGAAAAGTTTAATCAAACGTTGGCAACAACGGTCACTCAAGTAAAGGAAGAGTTGACGCATACCCTACAAAATCATTATCAGTTAGAAATGGAAAATACCCGCTTGCAAGAGCGTATTCAAATTGCACATGAGCTACATGATAGCTTAGGTGGCTCCTTGGTTCGTTCAATGGCATCGGTTGAGCAGAGTTCCAAAGATCTGACCAATTCGCAATTTTTATCGATGTTGAAAATTTTAAGAGATGATTTACGACATATCATTGATAGCGGTTCAAGTTTAGGCACCAAACTGCCTGAAACCCCATTGTTATGGATGGCACCCTTTAGGCACCGTTTTAATCAGTTATTTGATTAGCTCGATATACACGCTAAATGGTCAGTTCCTGCAAAATGGGAAGTGGATGTTACTCCAATGGAATGTTTAACCCTACAGCGTGTAGCCGAAGAAGCATTAACCAATATTGTGAAGCATAGTCATGCGACCGTGGTGCAGATTCGGATTTATTATGAAAACTCGGCATTGATAATGGAAGTAGAAGACAATGGTGTGGGGTTTGATGTGGATTTGGTCAATCAAGCCGGTTTGAGTGTGGGGCTTCGTAGTATGAGTGGGCATTTAGAGCGGATGAACGCAGATATGCAAATCACTTCTCGTGCGGGTCAGACGATTTTAAAAGTGATTAAAAATTACGGATAAATCATGATTTTGTAGAAGAAATTAGTCAATTTTTTTCAATAAACTGTCATCAAATAATCATCAAAATGCAAAAAACTGCTGCTTAAACTGTGACTATACATTTATAAGAAGCATGTAAGATCATGACAGAATCGGCTATTAATTTAGGGCGTATGCAGGATGAACCTGCGCGATTTCAGTTCCAATTTAAGCATATGCAATCACGAATGGATGTGCAAACGGTCTCAACATTAATCCGTCCAGGTCTAAAAATCGCCATTGTTACAGATACGTGGGCGCCAGAAATTAATGGTGTTGCACATTCTTTATTACAGCTGTGTAAGGGCTTGCAGCAACAAGGCAACTCAATATTTTTAATACGTCCTGAACAGCCCGAAAGTTGTCAGGATTTCAAACCTGATCAAGAGTGTTTGGTTCGAGCGCAGTCGATTCCTAGATATTCAGGTTTACAATTTGGCTGGCCGCAATTGATCAAGCTGAGTAAAGCTTTAAAAAAAGCCCAAGTCGACATTGTGCATATAGTCACTGAAGGGCCTTTGGGATTTGCTATGCTTCAACTGGCGCGTTCTTTACAGATTCCTGTGTCCAGTGGTTTTCATTCGGCCTTTCATGATTTTAGTCGATTCTTTGATTTAGCGTTTTTAATGAAGCCTGTACAACATTATTTACGATGGTTTCATAACAATACTCAACTCACCTGTGTCCCGAGCCAAGATACTGCAGATGCCCTGCATCGATTAGGTTTTAGTTGTCCATTGGTGGTGGTGGGGCGTGGTGTGGACCATAGTCGATTTTCTCCCTCACATTATCGAGCAGATCTGAGACAACAGTGGCAAGCAGATGAACATACCCGCGTGATGCTGTATGTCGGTCGGCTATCTCCTGAAAAAGAGGTAGATGTTTTAATTTCAGCCTATCGCTCGATGTTGGCTATGGATGCACGAACGAAATTGGTCATTGTGGGGGATGGCCCAGATCGTGCGCGATTAATGCAATTGGCAAAATCACTAGATGTTATTTTTATGGGAAGTTTAAGTGGTCAGGCTTTATCGGAAGCCTATGCTAGTGCGGATGTTTTTGTTTTCGCAAGTCAGTTTGAGACTTTTGGTAATGTGGTTTTGGAGGCGATGGCCAGCGGATTGCCTGTGATTGCATATAATGCTGCATGTGCCCAACTGCACGTGAGAAATCAGCAAACGGGATGGTTATGTCATTTATCTCGAACCGATGAATTTATGCGTCTTATGCAGCAATTGCCGCAACGCGCTAAATTAAAAACCATGGGCATCGAGGCGGCAAAAGACGCTGCTAAAATTGGATGGCAATATCCCGTACAGCAATTTGAGCAAGCGCTATATCGCGTGGTGGATCAAGCCATGATACGCCAATGGAGCTAGCGTTATTGGCTATATTGAAAAGTTCAGCATCTTCAAAAATCAATATTCATCGAACTGTCATCAAAGCATCATTACATTGTCAAAAAGAGAACCTAAGCTGAGTCAAACACAGATCTAAACTTGTAAAAATAACAACACAAATCTAGCTCAACCCCAACACAGTCAGGCTTTGACTGTAGATAGGAGATTAGCGATGAATTTTAAAAATGCAAAAACAAGAATGCTGCATCTCGATTTAAAAGGCTGTATTTATCTCAATCATTTTTCACATCAACAAGTTGTGGCTGACATATTTAAAATGGTGAGTCGACTTGGTGATGGTGTGTTTTGGTATGTCATGTTGGCGACGGTTTGGATCGTGCAGGGCATGTCTTACAGTGTACAAATCGTCTATGTATTACTGGGTGGTTCCGTCGGGACCTCGATCTATAAACTCCTCAAAAAGAAAACTGTGCGCCCAAGACCGTATCAAGTGCATCAAGTGATTCGCTTAGGTGAACGCCCTCTAGATCATTTTAGTTTTCCATCAGGGCATACTCTACATGCAGTGATGGCAACAACTGTGCTGGGCTATATTCAACCCATGCTGTTGGTCTTAATGTTGCCCTTTACTTTATTGGTGGCATTATCCCGCATGATCTTAGGTTTACATTATCCGAGTGATGTTGCCGTCGGTGCTGCAATAGGTGCTGCAGTGGGTGCTGCGATTATTCTCTGTGCACCTCTTTTTGGTTTGATTTTATAGTTTGAAGTGGACATCTCAATTGCAAAATTTGGTAATAAAAAAATTAAAAGGGTTTATCACGTCCAATTGCCGAAATTTGTTAAAGTAAGCCATCATTCTATAGACGATGTTAGGAAGACCCATGGGTTTACGCTGGACAGATACCATTGATATCGCAATTGAGCTGTATGAAGCTCACCCTGATGTTGATCCGCAATGGATTCGCTTTACTGACCTACATGCATGGGTATGTGCATTGCCAAATTTCACTGATGACCCTGAAAAGTCGACTGAAGGTCTGCTTGAGGGAATTCAGATGGCCTGGATTGATGAGGCAAGTTAATCCCTACATCGAAAAAAGCAATTTTTTTGTATAGCAAAAGCAGAAAATAGCGCATTATTCGGTATAATGCGGCAAATTTTTCACGTCAAATTGACTTAAGGAGCCTCTCATGGCTATTGAACGTACTTTATCTATCGTTAAACCAGACGCAGTTGCTAAAAACCACATCGGCGACATCTTTGCTCGTTTCGAAAAAGCTGGTCTTCAAATCGTTGCAACTAAAATGAAACACTTGACTCAAGCTGAAGCTGAAGGCTTCTACGCTGAGCACAAAGAACGTGGTTTCTTTGGTGACCTAGTTGCATTCATGACTTCTGGTCCAGTTGTAGTTTCAGTTCTTGAAGGCGAAAATGCAGTTCTTGCTCACCGTGAAATCCTTGGCGCAACTAACCCTAAAGAAGCTGCTCCTGGTACTATCCGTGCAGACTTCGCTGTAAGCATCGACGAAAACGCTGCTCACGGTTCTGACTCTGTAGCATCTGCTGATCGTGAAGTTAACTACTTCTTCGCTCAAACTGAGATCGCTCCACGTACTCGTTAATTCGAAGTATTCGAACCAGATAAGTGGTATACTGCTTGTCTGGTTTTTTTATTCTCTGAATAATTCTTCGCTCAAATACTGAGCATCTCCTTTGATCTTTAGACATGGTTTAGGTAATTACACATGAGTACTGAAGTAGTCGCTACATCAGCTGTTTCTGATGCACAGCAACAATCTCCATCCGCTCCGACGCAGCAAAATACTGTGGAGAAAGTGAACTTACTGGGCATGTCACGTCCGCAAATGGAAAAATTCTTCGAAGAAATGGGGGAGAAAAAGTTCCGTGCTGGGCAGGTGATGAAATGGATTCATCAGTTCTTCGTGACTGATTTTGCTGAAATGACCAATATTTCTGGTAAATTGCGTGAAAAACTAGAAAAGATTTGTGAAATTAAAGCGCCTGAAGTGGTGCATAAAAATTATTCAAAAGACGGTACTCGTAAATGGGTGTTCCGTGTAGGTGATGGTGCAGGTTCATTGGTTGAAACTGTACTCATTCCTGCAGAAGATAAAACCGGCGCACGTAAGACCTTGTGTATTTCGTCACAAGTGGGCTGTGCTCTGGACTGTTCATTCTGTTCAACTGGGAAACAAGGTTTTCAACGTGACTTGAGCCAAGCTGAAATTATTGGACAGCTTTGGATGGCGAACTTCTCTTATATGGAAGATGTGCCAGTTGCGGATCGTGAACGTTCAGTGACCAACGTGGTGATGATGGGCATGGGTGAGCCGTTGTTGAACTATGATGCTGTATTGAATTCAATGCGTATCATGTTGGATGACTTTGCGTATGGCATGTCGAAGCGTCGTGTGACTTTATCAACATCAGGTGTGGTACCTAAAATTGACCAATTGGCACAAGACATTGATGTAGCCTTGGCAATTTCACTCCATGCGCCAAATGATGAACTACGTAACGAACTTGTTCCGATCAATAAAAAATATCCGTTGGAACAATTGATTGCAGCGTGTCAGCGTTATATCGCCAAAGATGGTAATGAAAGTTCGCGTAAACACGTGACCATCGAATACGTGATGTTAGATGGTGTAAATGACCATCCTGAACATGCACAGCAAATGTTAAAGCTGTTGAAAAACCTACCAAGCAAAATTAATTTAATTCCGTTTAACCCGTTCCCGCATGCGCCATACGGTCGTTCAAGCCGTAACCGTATTATTTCTTTCCAAAAAACTTTGTCTGATGCCGGTTTTGTGTGTACGATTCGTCAGACACGTGGTGATGATATCGACGCTGCGTGTGGACAACTCGTGGGGCAAGTTGCTGACCGTACTCGTCGTGCGGAGCAATGGAAAAAGAAAGTTGCGCAGCAAAATGAGATACTGCGCTCACAAGGATAATAAAGAGGCAGCCAATTGAAAAAGTTAACGTATAAGTTCACTTTCGTTTCAGCTTTATGTGCATCGGTTTTGGCATTAACAGCATGTCAAACGCCTGAGATTGGGAAAAAAGACCCAGAGAAAGCCGTAAAAATCAGAACGCAATTGGCTGTTGAACACCTGAAAGCAGGGGATTTGGACTCTGCTAAACGTGCATTAGATCAGGCTTTAGAGGTGGATTCTCGCGATTCCCAAGCCAATATGATGATGGGTGTCTTACTACAACGAGAAGGCAGTCCAGCCAACTTAGAAAAAGCAGATAGTTATTTTAAGCGTGCAATTTCAGCAGACTCAAAAAATTCTCAAGCACGTAACAACTACGGTACGTATTTATATCAAGTTGAGCGCTATAATGATGCGATTGAACAGTTCAGCATCGCAGGTTCAACTTTAGGTTATGATCAACGTTTCAAAGCATTGGAAAATTTAGGTCGAATTTACCTGAAAGTGGGTGATGTGGCGAATGCTGAAAAATCATTCAAACAAGCTTTGCAGGCTAATCGTGATTCCTATGTTTCAATGTTAGAGTTGTCTGAAATCTTTTATTTGAATCAGCAGTTCCCTGCTGCCACACAAATGTATGAACAATTTGTACGTGCAGTAGGACAAAAAAATCAGGGTGCGCGTGCACTCTGGATTGGCATTCGAACAGCGCGTGCCAATGGCGACAATTTGGGTATGCAAGTACTGGTTAACCAGTTACGTGCTTTATTCCCAGAAAGTCCTGAATACCAACGCTATTTGCAATTACAGTACAGTACTGAGGCCGTATGGAAGTAAATCCTAATTCACCGCAATCGAATGGTTCGAGCGTAGCTCCAAATGCATTAGGAAATGTACAACGCCCAGGTGAGTATTTACGTCAAGTACGTATTACGCAAAAACTGGAACTTGAAGCTGTCGCATCAGAACTCAATATTCCATTAAAAACACTGACTGCACTTGAGCAAGATGATTATAAGTCATTGCCTGAAGCGACCTTTATTAAAGGTTACTACCGCACTTATGCCAAATATTTAAAAGTTGATGCAACCAATATCATTCAACGTTTTGATGATATTTATGCTAACGATACGGGTTTGTTGCCAAATCACGCGTTAAACAATTCACCGATTAAAATTATGGGTAAATTACCCGGTTCTAACCGTGACCGTAATCGTAAATGGATCAAACGTGGTCTGATTGCATTGGCGGTGTTGGTGGTCATTGGTGCGATCGTGGCAGCGATTCAGGGCATGACCTCGGGCAGCGATAATGAAGACGCTGTGACCAGTGATGTCGCTTCAGAAGTTCAAGTCCTCGACATGAATGGCGGGAATGCAGCGGTCAGCGGTGATCAATTGACATTGACCTTTAGTAGCCCGACTTCAGTACATATTGTTGATTCGACGGGTAAGGTGTTGGCGACGGGTCGTCAAGCATCGACGCTCAACTTAAACGGTGAAACACCATTCCAAATTCGTTTGGATGATGCAACAGTAGTGTCATTAAGCTTAAATAATGAAAATATTTCATTGTCACCATATACCGTAAACGGCAAAGCAGATTTCCGTTTATCACGTTAAGGGACAACAGAGCAGACTGAACAATGATTGAAAATCCAATTAAGCGCCGTCCAACGCGTAAAATTAAAGTAGGTTCGGTGTATGTCGGTGGTGATGCGCCGATCAGCATCCAAAGTATGACCAATACTGAAACCTGTGATGTCGAAGCGACCGTGGCACAGATTCAGCGCTGTGTAGACGTCGGTGCGGACATCATGCGTGTTTCTGTACCGAGTATGGAAGCTGCTGAAGCTTTTGGTGAAATTCGTAAACGTGTGCAAGTGCCACTGGTTGCCGATATTCACTTTGATTATAAAATTGCTTTACGTGTTGCAGACCTTGGTGCAGATTGTTTGCGTATTAACCCAGGTAATATTGGCTCGGAAGCTAAAATCCGTGAAGTGGTTGCTGCTGCACAACATAATGACATCTCTATGCGTATTGGTGTCAATGCAGGTTCGCTCGAAAAAGATATTCAAAAGAAATATGGTGAGCCTACAGGTCAGGCCTTGCTTGAATCTGCAATGCGCCATATTGATATTTTAGACCGCTTAAATTTCCATGAATTTAAAGTCTCAGTCAAAGCATCGAATGTATTTTTGACATTGGATGCGTACCGTTTGCTTTCTGCACAAATTGATAACCCATTACACTTAGGTGTGACTGAAGCAGGTGTCTACCGTACGGGTTCAGTCAAATCTGCTATCGCTTTAGGCGGTTTGTTGATGGAAGGCATTGGTGACACCATGCGTATTTCATTGGCAGCAGAGCCTGAAGAAGAAATCAAAATTGGCTTTGATATTTTAAAATCATTGGGCTTACGTTCAAACGGCATTAACTTTATTGCGTGCCCAAGTTGTTCACGCCAAGAGTTTAATGTCATCAAAGTTATGCAAACATTGGAAGAGCGTTTAGAAGATATTCGTACCCCAATGGATGTATCGGTGATTGGTTGTAAAGTGAATGGTCCGGGTGAAGCCAAAGAAGCCGATATTGGTGTAGTAGGTGCAAGTCCGCGTTCACTGGTGTATCGTAATGGCGAAAAGAGCCATTTAATTGACACAAATCAGTTGGTTGACGAAATCGAAGCGATGGTTCGTCAACGTGTTAGCGATCTTGAAGACGCTAAAGCTAAAGAGATTATTCGCACAAGTTTTTCTGAGTAGATCATGAGTTCAATCGTCGCAATCAAAGGTTTTAATGACATTCTCCCTACGCAAAGTCCTGCATGGAGACGTCTAGAACAGCATCTATCTAGCCTGATGGATGCTTATGGTTATCAGCAAATTCGCTTGCCGATTGTGGAGCAGACTCATCTGTTCAAACGTTCTATTGGTGATGCAACGGATATCGTTGAAAAAGAAATGTACACATTCTTAGACAAAGGTAATCCGCCTGAGTCTTTGACTTTGCGTCCAGAAGGAACAGCAGGGTGTGTACGTGCAATGCTTGAACATAACTTACTTCGTGGTGCTACACCGCGTGTATGGTATGTCGGCCCAATGTTCCGCTATGAAAAACCACAAAAAGGTCGCTACCGTCAGTTTCATCAATTTGGCGTAGAAACCTTTGGTGTTGCAACACCAGATCAAGATGCAGAATTGATTTTAATGACTGCGCGTTTGTGGAAACGCATGGGCGTTGCAGATAAAGTTCAATTAGAACTTAATACTTTAGGTGAGTCTGATGAACGTGCTGCCTATCGTGCGGCATTGGTTGAATTTTTAGAGTCGCATAAAAATGACTTAGATGAAGATTCACAGCGTCGTCTAACTACGAATCCACTGCGTATTTTGGATTCTAAAGATGCAAAAACACAAAGCATTTTGGAAAATGCGCCAAAACTTCACGACTTTATGGGTGAAGAAACGTTGGCTCACTTTGCTCAATTGCAGCAGTATTTGACTGATGCTGGTGTTGGTTTTGTGATCAATCAAAAATTGGTTCGTGGTCTCGACTATTACAACAAAACGGTCTTTGAATGGACAACTACACACTTAGGTTCTCAAGGAACGGTATGTGCTGGTGGTCGTTATGACGGTTTAGTCGGTCAGCTTAAAGGTAAAGTAGACCAGTCGGTGCCTGCTGTTGGTTTTGCAATGGGTATGGAGCGTTTGCTTCTTCTACTTGAACAAGTGGAAGACAATACTCCTGTACGTGACTGTGAGCTATTCTTAGTTTCAGATCCTGCAACTCAAGGTAAGGCATTGGTCCTTGCTGAACAAATTCGTGATCAACTTGAAGCGGCGGGTAGTAACATTCGCTTAAAAGTTGGTTCACAAGGTTCAATGAAATCGCAAATGAAAAAAGCCGACCAATCCGGCGCTTTATTTGCTGTGATTTACGGTGAACGTGAGCAAGCAGCAGGGCAAGTGCTGGTGAAAGAGCTAGCTATTGCAGAACAACACGAAGTGAATGTGGCAGACTTTGTTGCCTTCATTATCGAAAAAATTTCTTCAAAATAATCCCTATAACATAAGGAAAAAGGTAATTTCATGAGCGCATTGAGTGAAGAAGAACAACTTGATAATTTAAAATCGTTTGCTAAAAAATATGGCTCTGCCATTGTTAGCGGCATTTTAATTGCGTTGATTGCCTTTTTCGGATGGGAATACTGGCAGAAGAAAACTTTGGCTGAATCGCAAATGCAAACAGCCAAAGTCCAGCAGTTAATGGATGATGCTCAGTCGGCGACGGGTGACGCTTTTACACAACTTTCTGCGACTGCAGATAAAATTGTAAAAGAAGCACCAGATTCGCCACAAGCCATCCAAACTCAGTTGCTTATGGCAAAATTGGCGTATGATAAAGCGGATTATGCCAATGCTGAAAAAGCTTTGAAAAAAGTTGAAAATTCAAAAGTTGATGATGCAGGCTTAGTTCAATTGGTGAAATTACGTTTGGCGTATGCACAATTGGCACAAAAGAAATTTGATGAAGCATTAAAAACTTTAGAAGCGGTTAAAGAACCTGCTTTTCAAGCAACTGCAGATGAAGCCCGTGGCGATGTCTATGTTGCAAAAAATGATATCGAAAATGCAAAGAAAGTTTATCAAAGTGCATGGGATGCTTTGGTTGAGCGACAAGAAGAACGTCAAATTTTACAAATTAAACTCGAAAGTGTAGGCGTTTTAGTTGATGATCCTGAAATTGAACGTCCGATTATAGATACACAAGTGGAAGCAACTGAATGAATAGAAAATACAAAATTACCTGTGCGCTGACAGTTTTAACACTTGCTTTGGCTGGTTGTGCAAATAAAGGAAAAGTAGAAAAAGTAAAACCAAATCCTTTACCAAAATTGGAACAGGCAAAAACTTTAGCACCTGTATTTTCAAACAGTGTGGCTTCAACTGAAGAAGCAGATCCGCTGCGTTTACGTATGGATGCAGATAATGGCGTTGTTTTTAGCGTAAATCCTAATGGTGAAGTTCAAGCCTACAAAGGCAAAGAGCGTTTATGGCAGAAGAAAATCTCTAAACAAGGTTTGACTGCAGGTGTAGAAGCAGCTGACGGAATTGTGGTTGTTGGTAATGCAAAAGGTCAATTATTTGCATTAGATCAGGCAACAGGTGAGCAAAAGTGGACGGCGCAATTAACCGGCTCGTTACTTTCACCGTCGTTGATTCAAGCAGGTCGCGTTATTTCAGTTACCAATGATGGTACGGTATACGCAAACGATGTGGCAACGGGCCAACAAACTTGGACCTATAACTTGCCAAATGTACAGTTTAGTTTACGTGGTATGGCAGCACCGGTATCACTCGATGCGCGTCATGTTCTCATCGCTTCTTCAAATGCCTATATCTATGTGATTGATGCATTGAGCGGTATTCCGAAAATGCAGCGTCGTGTTGCAGTGTCAGACGGTCGTTCAGATGTACAACGTCTCATTGATATTGACGGTGAACCAACTGTAGCAGGTCAATTTTTAATTACTACCAGTTACCAAGGCCAAGTGACAGCACTTGATCTTGCATCACAACAAGTGATCTGGAGCAATGATGCGAGCAGCATTCAGCGTCCTGAAGTTGCGGGCAATGGTGTCTTTGTGACACAAACTGATGGTAAAATTGTGGCTTATGAAATTACCACTGGTCAAACATTGTGGGAAAATGACCAATTGCTTAATCGTAATTTGAGTAACCCAGTGATGTTAGGTCAAGACCTTGTGGTTGGTGATCTGGATGGTGTACTTCACTTAATCAACCCAGCGACAGGCGAGTTGGTTGGTCGTTCTAAAACCAGTGGTGAAGTACGTTCACTACGTGTAATTGACAACCAATTATATGTGTCGACACGTAAGGGTGCATTAAGCATTTGGCAGAACCGTTAATTTTTCTGCGGCTTATGTTAAAATAAGCCAAACCGTATTTTTGAACGCGGGGGATTGAATCATCAATGCCCCGTGTTTTTATTTATTTTAGGCATTTATCCTATTTCCATTCTTCCTATGCTTTCTGATGTTCAGACCAGACCAAACTGGCTGATCTGGAATAAAGGTTAATCTATGAAACCCGTAATTGCGCTCATTGGTCGTCCGAACGTCGGAAAATCAACGTTGTTTAACCAGATAACCAAGAGCCGTGATGCTCTCGTTGCTGACTTTGCCGGTCTGACTCGTGACCGTAAATATGGTGACGCGACTTATCAAAATAAATCTTTCATTGTCGTTGATACTGGGGGTATTGGCGAAACTGAAGGTGGTATCGATTCGTACATGGCAGAACAGTCAAAAACTGCCATTAATGAAGCAGATATTATTGTCTTCGTTGTTGATGCTCGCGCAGGCTTATTGGCATCTGATGAACAAATTGCTCGTGACTTACGTACGCTAGGTAAAAAAGTTTACCTTGTTGCCAATAAAGTTGATGGTGTTCATGCCGAAGCAGCTTTAGTTGAATTCTTCAAATTGGGTATGGGTGAACCACTTCAAGTGGCTGCCAGCCATGGTCGTGGTGTTCAGCAAATGCTTGAAGAAGTGTTAGCTGAAGTGCCTGAAGATGAAAGTGAAGAACAACACGATAAAGACACAGGCTTACGTTTAGCGATTATTGGTCGTCCAAACGTGGGTAAATCGACTCTAGTGAACCGTTTGTTGGGTGAAGACCGTGTGGTTGCATTTGACCAACCGGGTACTACACGTGACTCAATTTATATTCCATTTGAACGTGATGGCCGTAAATACACATTAATCGATACTGCGGGTGTACGTCGTAAAGGTAAAGTGGACGAAATGATCGAGAAGTTCTCGATTGTGAAAACTTTACAAGCGATGAAAGATGCGCATGTTGTGGTTATTGTTGTCGATGCACGTGAAGGGATCGTTGAGCAAGACTTGCATTTGATCGGTTACGCGCTTGAAGCAGGCCGTGCGATGGTGATTGCCATCAACAAATGGGACAACATGTCTGACTACGACCGTAAACAATGTAAATTAGATGTTGAACGTCGTTTTGACTTTATTCCATGGGCAAAAATTCACTTAATTTCTGCACTTCACGGTACAGGTGTTGGTGATCTTTATCCATCGATCCACCGTGCTTATGATTCTTCGCATTTGAAAGTATCACCTGCGAAAATCACTCAAATCTTGAATGATGCAACTGATGCGCACCAACCACCAATGGTTCAAGGTCGTCGTATCAAAATGCGTTATGCGCATATGGGCGGACAAAATCCACCGACGATTGTGATTCATGGTAACAAAGTTGATAAAACGCCAAATGACTATCGTCGTTACCTAGAAAACGTGTTCCGTAAAGTTTATAAACTTGAAGGTACGCCAGTCAAAATTGAATTTAAAACCTCTGATAACCCATTTGAAGGTCGTAAATCCCAAATCGATGAGCGTACGGCTGCACGTAAACGCCGTTATGTTCAGAAGTTCAAAAAAGCGGAAAAGAAATTCAAACGCTAAGTTTAGATGAACAAAAAAAGCCTGCAGATATGCAGGCTTTTTTATTTCACTTTATTTATCTAAAAAGATGTAGAAATTAGTTTTTACACTTTTTAGCTTGGCGGTAAATATCAATATTATCCAGGTTAGCTTGAGCAATTTCCATGGCTTGCTGTGCGCTGCTGCTATCCTGTTGTGTATTTTTATTGCCAGAAAAAGCCGTAGCAAATTGTCCCATACGCGCCGCTGTTTCAGATTGACCTGAAAATGCGGATAGCGCGTTACCAGCAAGCCCCGCCCATTTTGAAACTTGATTATTTTGCTGTGCAGACGCTTGGCTTAATGCCAGTTGCGATGCTTCCAATGTACGTTCGAAAGACTTACGTTCAACGCTCAGATCAGTGCAATCTAAGGTTTTTAAATAACTGGTGCTATAAACACTATTGTTGGTTTGACTAGCTTGATTGAAATTTGAGGCATAGCCACGGTCTGCTTGAGCTACAGCATTGGCAGCTTCTTGACGGCTTTGATTCATACGTGCTTCAGCTTGGTCCATGATCGCGCCATTTTTGGCACCCATCACTGCAACGGCCGCATCCAATAAACCTGCTTGAGCGAAACATGGTAGGACACAAAGTGAACTGATTAAGGTGATTTTTCTTAGCATCTGGTTTACCCCGAGTTTTAAATTAAAGTTATAAGAATCTAGAGTATTTTATCTAATTGAAGATGTATTTGAAATATTTATTATACTTAAGTGTTTGAATATATTTATAATATTAAGTATTTCTTAAGTGGTTAGAAATATTTTTAAACTGAGTTTTAAAATCTCGACGAGTCAAAGGACCGATGCGCTCATCTGTAATGTGGTGTATTTTGTGTCGGAGTGTCGCATAAAATATAGCGTCATGGACGTAGTGTAAAAGATATTGGATCAACAACTTATGGCGAAAATTCAGCTTGAATATAGTGCAATTACTGACTTCTTTGTGGAGCCGCATGGCTTGAGTCGTCAAGAGGTAATTGCCGTGCGTAAACAAGCCATTTACCAATATCGCAATCAATTACTTGCGCAGCGGCTAAATAGGTCAGTTGAAAATTCAGATTTTTCAAAGTCTGCATTTGGTAAGCCTTTTCTTCCTGATTTTCCACACTTTCATTTTAATCATAGTCATAGCCAGCAGCATTATGTTTTGGCCAGCAGTGAAAAAATCGCCAATATTGGTGTGGATATTGAAGATTTAAATCGAAAAGTTCGTTTTGATGCGATGGCTCAACACAGCTTTCATCCCGAAGAATTGCTCAATTGGGACAGTTGTGAGCATAATCCTGATTATTGGTTTAAAGTTTGGACCACCAAAGAGGCGGTACTTAAAGCGTCAGGTTTAGGGATTCGAGTGAACCTGAATGAACTGAATACACAGTGTCATCCTGAGCAGAATGGTGGGATGTGTAGCCATCCCGCAATTGGCACTTTTGCTTATCAGAATATTCAACTACCGCATGTGATGTTGACGGTGGCATGGCAAAGTGAACAATCTTGCCGAGGCTTTCATTTGCCTAATATTGAGTTGAATGTCTTATAAATCGGTATGACATATAAATCACCATGAAAAAAGCCCTGTTCTGGCTGAACAGGGCTTTTTTTAAATCAATCTAAACTGGCTTTAGATTAGATTTTGCATTTTTTAGAACCTTGGTAGATACCAATGTTGTCGATGTTTGCTTGAGCAGCAGATTTGTTCGCTTGTTGAAGTTCAAGGTTGCCTGCATCAGAAGTATCTTGCTCACCAGCCAAGCTGTTTGCAATGTTGCCTGCACGAGCAGCTTTTTCAGAGTTACCACCGAAAGCAGCAAGAGCGCCACCCGCTAAACCAGCAAATTTGCTCAATGATTTGCCTGGCGCTTGAGCAGATGCTTGGATGTTTGCAATGTTTTTGTCAGCAGCTTCTAAAGAGCGCTTAGCATTCGCTTTTTCAACAGCAAGAGTTGCACAATCCATCGCTTTTAATTCTGAAGATGCGAATTGAGTTGTAGCAAAAGCAGAAATTGAAATAGAAGTAACAGTTGCAAGAACAAGTAATTTTTTCATGAAATAATTCACTTTTATTGTTAGAAAATAAACGCCCGAAAGTAATGGGCGGGTGAATATTATTCAAAAAAAGGAATTTTGTCCTGTTAAAATGTGACAATTGTGTAACTTTGTGTAATTTGCGTACAAATATGATTGCAAAATTAAATGATTAGTAACACGTTGCTATTTGGGTTTTTGTGCAATCCAAATATTACTTAAGCGATTGACAAATTGCGGGCTAAACTTCGATAAATTAAATAAAAATTTAGCTTTCATCCCCACAGGTGTATGTGTGGCCATTAAGACCGTATCCTTTTTTTGTACCAAGGTATAAATTTGCTGAGCGACATCGCTCGGTTGAAGATTGACGCCCATTTTCTTAATGCTTTGGGCATCCATGTCTTGCACCATCGCGGTTTGAACAAATAAAGGCATCACATCTAAAACGCGAATATTGTATTTTTGCCATTCAATATCTAAGCTTTCAGTGAGCCCACGTACAGCAAATTTAGATGTGGCATAGCTGGCTAAATCTGCTTGTCCATAAATAGCTGAAGCCGAAGAGAGGTTAATCACACGAGCAAAATTGCTTTGTTGTAAATAGGGGAATGCCGCATAGCAACCGTTTATCACCCCTTTGACATTGATATCAATCGTTCGGTGGTGTGCAGACAGTTCCGTATGTTCAAAGCTGCCTGAATACAGAATTCCGGCATTATTGACTAAGATATTCAGCTGACCTGCCCAAGCAACAAATTCAGCTAAAGCGCTTTGCCATTGCTCTGGTTGTGTCACATCTAAAAGCCCAGCTTTGGCATGGCTACCGAGTTCAGCAGCTAATGAGGTGACTTGAGATTGGTTAATGTCGTAGAGCCCAACTTTATAGCCTTGTTGTATGAACAGTCGTGCAATTGCTGCGCCAATCCCTTGTCCTGCACCGCTAATAAAAATACTTTGCATGTTATGCTTCCCTGAATTGAGTTGCTCATTCCCTGAGTGAATTTTGAGCATATCAAATTCTGTAATCGAAACAATGTACTGATGAGTAAATAGCTGGAGTTCACATGGAACAATTATTAGCAGTGATGAAAGAATTACGTGAAAAATGTCCATGGGATCAAAAGCAAACCCCAGAAAGTCTGACTCGTTATGCTATAGAAGAGGCCTATGAAGTTGAAGCGGCGGTTCGTTCAGGTCAGATTGACGATGTGCGAGATGAACTGGGGGATTTGTTGCTGCAAGTGGTTTTTCAGTCGCAGATGTATAGCGAACAAGGCGCGTTTGATTTTCAAGATGTGGTGCAAGCCATTACAGATAAATTAATTCGCCGTCATCCCCATGTGTTTCAGGCAGAGCAGTTTTCTGCACTCAATGCGGATGATGTGGCAACACTATGGAAACAGATTAAACAACAAGAAAAAGCAGGGAAATCAGCATCTAGATTAGATGAGGTTAAACATGCACCTGCATTAAGCCAAGCAGATGAAATCCAAAAAAATGTGGCGAAAATTGGATTTGATTTTCCAGATATTGAAGGGGCTTATGGCAAGCTTGAGGAAGAGCTAGGGGAGTTAAAAGAGGCCTTGGCAGGCAAAAAATCCGACGAAATATTTGATGAATTTGGTGATTGCTTATTTTCTCTAGTGAATGTTGGACGTAAGATTGGCATCTCAAGTGAGATGGCACTGTTAAGTACCATTCATAAATTTAGAAGCCGTTTTGCTTATATTGAAGCACAGGCCACATTACAACAAAAACATGTAGAAGACTTGTCCCTGACTGAAATGGATCAGTTATGGGAACAGGCAAAACAACAATTAAAACAACAGGCTGAATATGTACCACATCCTAAAGAATAAATACTCTACACAATTACTTGTCTTGGTTTTGAGTTTAATGGCAAATTTGACTTATGCTCAAAGCCCTTCGGGCTACGCGGAATGGAAAGCCATGCAACAAGCTCAAGATCAACAATTAAAAAAGCAATCTGAGGCCTCTAAGTCCAAATCGGCAACTGCACCCAGCAATGCCAACTATTATTTGTCACGACCCAGCACTCAGCAAAATAGCCGATCAGATCAGGTACGCTTAAATACAGCCTCAGTCGATGAACTGCAAACTTTGCATGGAATTGGTCAGAAAAAAGCAGAAGCCATTGTGCAATATCGTAAAAGTAATGGCTTATTTAAAAGCATTGATGATATTCAACAGGTTAAGGGCATCGGTCCTGCGCTGTTTGCTAAAAATAAAGCAAAATTGGCACTTTAAGTGAAGTGTAAAAAAAAGAATTAGGTTAAGCTCAACTTGAGCATTGAGATAATCAAATTGCCCTTTGATTGTGTTAGAGATATCATTAGCGACATCTTAAGAATTTTACGTTCAGACGTAGGAGACAGCGTCTTTTGCAAACTTTGCGCGCGTCCAAATGTGGTTTATCAACCGCACAATTACCTTCTTCCATTTTAGATGTGATTGATGCCTTAACTAAGGCAGGCTATGAAGCTTATATCGTGGGTGGCGGTGTCCGCGACCTAATGTTGGGTCATGCACCTAAAGATTTTGATGCCGTAACTAATGCGACACCAGCTCAGGTGAAAGAAGTCTTCGGGCGACGTTGCCGAATTATTGGTCGTCGTTTTGAGCTGGCGCATGTCTACTCAGGACGTGAACTGATCGAAGTTGCGACCTTCCGTGCGCCGCCTAAAAAAGCCGTGACTTCTGCAGCGGGCATGATTTTACGTGATAATAATTGGGGTACGATTGAGCAAGACTTTGCACGTCGTGACTTCTCGATCAATGCAATGTATTACCAACCACGCAAAGGTGAAGTGCTAGATTTTTGTCATGCAGTAGATGACATTAAGCATAAAACGTTGCGTTTATTGGGTGATCCACAATTACGTTTTGAAGAAGATCCTGTGCGGATGCTTCGGACTTTACGTTTTGCAGCCAAATTAAACTTTAATATTGATGAAAAAATTCTGGATGTCTTTACTCCAGAACTTACTCAATTGCTGCGTGATGTGTCTCCACATCGTTTATACGATGAGTCACAAAAACTCTTTACCATGGGGCATCTCAATCGCGTCTTACCGATGCTGATCGATTTTGGTATCTGGTATCAATTATTTGCAGATATCAAACCGGTCGTAACGCCATTTATTGAGTTGGCAGCAAAAAATACCGATCAACGTATTTCGATTGGGAAAACCATTAACCCTGCATTTTTCTATGCCGTATTATTGTGGATTCCGTTCCAAGAACGTTGTACGTTCTATCTGAATAAAGGTGTTGTTCCAGCTGAAGCACGTGCTCAAGCGGGCTTAGATGTATTGAAACGTCAAGCTACACGAACCATTATTCCACGCTTTGCCGAAACGTTTATTCGTGAGGTTTGGGAAATGCAAACCCGTTTGCTGAATCCAAAACCACAGCAAATTGAAGCACTTTCAGGTCATGCACGTTTCCGTGCAGGCTTTGACTTCTTGCTGCTGCGTGAAAAATCGGGTGATACAAGCACGCAAGGTATGGGCCAGTGGTGGGATGCTTATCAGCAGATGAGCACTGACGAAAAAGAACGGGCAATTAGCCAATACAATCGTCAACGTGCCAAGAGTCGTCGTAAAGCGGCGCATGAAGATGTGGAAACGAAAACTTCTGCACATCAGCAAGTTGAAATTGAACCGCTGGTGAATGAACCAGAAAGCAGAAGTCGCCGTCAACGTAAGCCTAAATCACATGCCAACAGTCCAGCGACAGTGTCAATCGTGGCAGCGTCAGCCAGTGGTGAAATTGGTGCAGATCATCCGATTTTAAAACGTAAACGTGTGAAACGAGATTTGACTCAGGTTATTTTTGGGCCAACACAATGACGCTGACATATATTGGTTTAGGCAGTAATTTAGGTGATTCTCTACAGATCCTTAGTGAAGCGGTGCATAAACTTGCAACACTCGGAAAAGTGAAAGTCTCAAAACTGTATCAAAGCCCGCCAATGGGGCCACAAGATCAGCCGAATTATTTAAATGCAGCGGTTGCATTAGAAACTGATCTAGCACCTTTGGCCTTGTTGGATGAATTGCAACGCTTTGAACAAGAGTCGGGGCGTGTACGCCTACGTCATTGGGGGGAGCGTACACTGGATTTAGATTTACTGATTTATGGTGAACAGCACATTCAAAATGAACGTTTGACGGTGCCTCATGTTGGTGTTTTAGAACGTGATTTTGTGTTGAAACCTTTGTTGGATTTAGATGAGAATCTACAGATTAAAGGACAATCATTAAAAGATTTACCTATTTTGAATAATCCAAATTTAACTGTATTGGATGCAGGAAACTGGGCCCATCTTTAATTTTTGTATGACCACTTGAGAAAGCCGTCATCTGAGGAATATTGAAATGATTAGTCTAAGTGACTTGAAAAAATTTAAAGCGGAAGGCCGCAAATTCTCCTGCCTGACTTGCTATGATGCGAGCATGGCAAAAGCAATGGAAGTTGCTGAAGTCGATAGTATTCTGATTGGTGATTCATTGGGGATGACCATTCAAGGGAATGACTCAACTTTGCCTGTCACTGTTGAAGATATGGTATATCACACTGCTGCAGTGCGTCGTGGCAATAAACATGCGTTTATTTTGACTGATTTGCCCTTTATGACCTATGCCACTTTGAATGACGCTTTGGTGAATTCAAAGACTGTGATGCAAGCAGGCGCACAGATGGTCAAATTGGAAGGTGGTGCATGGTTGTCAGAAACAGTTGAAGTATTGACCCGTAATGGTATTCCAGTGTGTGTGCATTTAGGGTTAACTCCGCAATCGGTTCATGTGTTTGGCGGTTATAAAGTGCAAGCACGTACACGCGAAACCGCGGATCAACTCATTGCAGATTGTAAAGCTGTGGTTGATGCAGGTGCAGCAATTTTACTTTTGGAATGTGTTCCTGCCCAAGTGGGTAAAGAAATTAGTGAATTATTCCCAAATACACCTGTGATTGGGATCGGTGCCGGTGCAGAAACGGATGCTCAAGTCTTGGTTCAACAAGATATGTTGGGACTGACGTTTAGTCACGTGGCGAAATTTGTTCGCAACTTTATGAAAGAGCAAGCAGGGGAAACAGCAATTGTGGATGCGTTTAAGGCGTATCATACTGCCGTACTTGATGGTAGTTTCCCTGCCAAAGAACATACATTCCAAATTGAGCTGTAAGACATGAAAACTGAAACAACGATTCAAGGTTTAAGTGCATCGCTAAATCCAGCACGTGCTGCGCGCAAAATCATTGGTTTTGTACCAACGATGGGGAACTTGCATGAAGGTCACCTTAATTTAGTTCGTGAAGCACGTAAACTGTGTGATGTCGTGGTGGTGAGTATTTTCGTTAACCCAATTCAGTTTGGTCCAAATGAAGACTTTGACAACTATCCACGTACTTTGGAACAAGATCAGCACTTATTGGCTGAAGTGGGTTGTGACATCGTGTTTGCACCGACTGTTGAACAAATGTATGGCAACAAACCGCGCTTAACCAATATTAGCGTGGGCGGCATTACCAATGATTTGTGTGGCGAACAGCGTCCGGGTCATTTTGACGGTGTTGCTGTTGTTGTGACAAAACTCTTTAATATTGTTCAACCGAATTTTGCATTCTTTGGGCAAAAAGATTACCAGCAACTTGCAGTGATTCGTCAGTTTGTACGTGACTTAAATATTCCACTAGAAGTGATTGGTGTGCCGATTACTCGTGCTGAAGATGGTTTGGCATTGAGCTCACGTAATGGTTATTTAAGTGCGGAAAATCGTGCGATTGCACCAACGATTTACCAAAGCTTGAAAACGGCTGAGGCAGAATTACATGCTGGAACTCAACTTGCAGATGTGTTAGCGAATATTAAAGCAACATTGACAGCAGCGGGTTTTGTTGTGGACTATGTTGAAGCACGTACACCTGAATTACAGAAAATTGAAGAATTTGATCAAGACGTGGTGTTGTTTATTGCGGCTAAATTAGGCGCAACACGTCTTATTGATAATATGCAGGTTAAATATACTGCAGTTTAAAACGGCTATGGGGTAGCAAGCGATGAAGCGCATTTTAATTGTTACAGGACAATCTGGATCTGGAAAGTCATCTGCATTACAGATACTTGAGGATTTAGGCTATTACTGTATCGATAATTTGCCATTGGCCTTACTCCCCGAAATTGTTGAAAAACTTGATTCAGAAAATAATCTTGAACAATTGGCACTGGGTGTGGATGTCCGCAGTACACGTGCAGATTTACAAGAGTTCGATTTGGTTTTTCAACAGCTACAACGCCATGGCTCAGTCGATATTATTTATTTGACCACGCGTGATCAGGAATTGATTGCGCGATTCAGTTCATCTCGACGTCCCCATCCGTTGGCAAGTCGTTTCAAAAGTTTAAATGAGTGCATACAGGAAGAAAAATCTTTACTGTTGCCGATTCAATTACGCTCGACAGTACATATTGATACTACAGATAAGAGTGTACATGATTTAAAACATACCTTGCTGTCTAAACTTGGACAGGCAGATAATTTAATTTTGATCTTACAGTCTTTTGGCTATAAGCATGGTATTCCACTCGATGCAGATTATGTTTTTGACGTCCGTCATTTGCCCAATCCGCACTGGGATATGGAATTACGTAAGTATTCAGGATTAGATGAGCCAGTTCGTCAATTTTTACAGCAAAGTGAACAAACCAATGAAATGTTCCAAGATATTTATAATTTCTTGGATAAATGGCTGCCGGCATTTGCCGAAGGGCATCGTCATTACATGACGGTGTCGATCGGTTGTACAGGTGGGCAACACCGTTCGGTATATATCGTAGATAGACTAAAAAAAGCACTTGAGGCAAAATGGTCTATTCAGGTTCTACATAGAGAAATGAAGCACTGGTCATGATCGACACAACTGTTGACGTAATTAATAAACTGGGTTTACATGCGCGTGCATCTGGCAAGCTAATCGAAGTCACGACCAAATTTCGCTCGTCGATTCAAATTGGTAAGGGTGGAAAATTAGTAGATGCCAAAAATATTATGTCTTTGCTGATGCTTGGCGCAGGCAAGGGCACAACTTTACGCTTAGTGATTGAAGGTGCAGATGAAGAAAAAGCTTTATCTGAAATTCAAGCACTGTTTGCAGCAAAATTTTACGAGGCAGATTAAACGTGGCACGTCGACCGAACCGCTATACCGAAGAAGACTTTGAATCCTTAGAAGGACGTGCAAGTAAAACTGAGCAAAAGAAAGCTGTACAACGTATGGCTGCTTTGGGCGAGGAACTTGCAAAACTGAATCCTAAACAGATTAAAAATCTTCCTGTTGAAGAGCGTCTGATCGAAGCACTACTAGATGCACAAACAATTACTTCACATGAAGCACGACGCCGTCAGTTTCAACGTGTAGGTAAATTGCTGCGTAATGAAGATGAAACCATGATTTTATCTTACTTAACCCCGCAGCAAGGTGCGAAAAAAACAGCGCAGCTTCAACGCTGGACTGAACGTATGATTGCCCAAGGTGATCCCGTCATTAAAGAGTTCATGAAAGCACATAATGCTGCTGAACATCATCCTATTCGTCAGCATATTTTGCGTATTCAACGTGATATAGCAAAAAATGTAAGCGAAGAAGAACTGACTGCGTCAAAGTTGAAATTGTTTAACTACATTCAACAAGTGGCTTTATTATCTGATAACTAATGCATGATTAGATAGCCAAGTACTTAGATAGCTCAATGATCAGAGAATTCAACATGATCTGATCATTGAAGCAAAACGTGAAGTTATAGACTTCACATCAAAAAAGCGACCTGATTAGGTCGCTTTTTTTGCTTAAATGATTGAAAAAATCATGCTTGGCTTTTGAGTTTTAACATTAACCAAATTCACCAACAGCGCGCTCTTTAGCCCATTCACGGAGAACGAACTTCTGAAGTTTACCTGTCGAGGTTTTTGGAATTTCGGTAATCACTACATCTTTAGGTACTTTGAAACGTGCAAGGTGCTGCTTACAGAATTCGATCAGTTCTTCAGGCGTTGCTTCTTTACCTGCTTTTAATTCAATAAAGGCACAAGGCACTTCTTGCCAACGAGGGTCAGGTTTTGCAACCACTGCAGCTGTCAGTACAGCAGGGTGTTGATATAGAATTTCTTCTACTTCGAGCGATGAAATGTTTTCACCCCCTGAAATGATCACATCTTTAGAGCGGTCAGTAATTTTGGCATAACCGTCAGGTTGGCAGACTGCTAAGTCGCCGGTATGGAACCAGCCACCGGCAAAGGCTTCAGCCGTTGCTTCTGGGTTTTTCAAATAACCTTTCATTACGATGTTGCCACGGAACATGATTTCACCCATGGTCTGGCCATCATGCGGAACAGGTAACATGGTCTCAGGATCAATGACTTTCATGCCATCTTGAAGCGGGTATGGCACACCTTGGCGAGAATGCAACTGTGCTTGTTCTTGAATGGAAAGATCAGACCAACCAGCTTGCGATGCGCAAAGTGCCGATGGACCATATGTTTCAGTCAAACCATAAACATGTGTGACATTGATACCAATATTACGCATCCCTTCAATAATCGCTGCAGGTGGCGCTGCACCAGCAACCATCACTTCAACGCGATGGTCAAATTGTGCTTTTTTCTCTTCAGGCGTATTGATCATCATTGAAAGTACGATTGGCGCACCGCAGAAATAATCTACTTTGTGTTCTGCAATCAATTTGAAAATCAGTTCAGGGTCGATTTTACGTAGACAAATATTGGTTCCACCATTGGCTGCCATTGTCCAAGCAAAACACCAACCATTACAGTGGAATAGGGGGAGCGTCCACAGATACGTTGCACGCGGTGTCATGCCGCAAGCAATGATATTACTCGCTGCATTGATATATGCGCCGCGGTGATGATAGACCACGCCTTTTGGATTGCCTGTCGTGCCCGAGGTATAGCTTAAGCTAATTGCATCCCATTCATCTTGAGGTAAGTGCCATTCAAAATTGGCATCGCCTTGCGCCAACCAGTCTTCAAATTCGATTTGTCCAATCGGTTGTGCTGTGCCTTCAAATTCAGCATCTGCAACATCAATGACATAAATCTCTTGATCGATTAAAGCTAAAGCTTCTGTGGCAACCTGAGTGAATTCAGGGTCAACCAATAGGACTTTGGTTTCCGCATGTTTCAGCATGAAGGCAATGGTTTTCGCATCAAGGCGTGTATTTAGCGTATTCAGTACTGCACCGGCCATCGGTACTGCAAAGTGTGCTTCAACCATAGCAGGAACGTTCGGTAATAACACAGACACGGTGTCGTTTTTGCCAATGCCTAATTGTTGCAATTGATGCGCAAATTGACGACAGCGGTTATACGTTTGGCGCCATGAAATATGACGATTGCCGTGGATAATGGCATCCTGATCAGGATAAATATAGGCTGCACGCTCTAAATAACGTAGAGGCGAAAGTGCCACAAAATTTGCCGGGGTCCGTGGCAATTCATCGTATGCGCTAACCATCGTGGTACTCCAAGTCCATGTATATTTGTTTTAAATCTGACTTAACAATAATTCAGTCCATAGGGTCTCTGCATTTATGCTTTAGTCGAGTATTTATACTAATTTTTTAAATGATTGAAAATGAATAAAATAAAATACAATTCAGTGGCGAAAATGAACCCTGTAGTTCTCAAAATTGATTTTTTAGAATAAATAATTTAGCTGAAAAATAGACAATAATTGTTGGTTTTTTATGCTGATTTTGCAGATATTTCCGTGTGTGATCCTCTTTATTGATAATGTTTGAATGATGCTGATCGAATAATCTAGAGCGTCCTTAAAAGTCTGTCAGGGCTTTCAAACGAATGGTTTTATCTCTTTGATTTATGGATTATTTGCTGTTTTATAACAATAAACTTAAATTTGAGTAGATGCTGAACTTCGTATAATCTAAGTAAAAAATCAAGATGGCTTGTGCATCAACATTGCAAAAGCGGAAATCAAAAATAAAACAATACGGCTGAATACAATAAAAAGTATGGCGATAAGGATGAATATGACAATTCAACACGACATTGCATGGGAAAATTGGTCAGGTGCTCAGAAGTCGATCCCGAAGTCATTTATACAACCGAAAAATCTTGAGCAGTTAATGGAGGTGGTTCAATCCCAACCTAAGATTCGTATGGTTGGCGCAGGGCACTCTTTTAGCCCTTTGGCAAAAACCACAGATACCTTAGTAAGTTTAGATCATCTCAAAGGTATTCTAGATATCGATGCTGAACGCTGCCAAAGTACCGTCCAAGCTGGCACACGATTATTTGATTTGGGCGAGAAGCTCGCGTCTTTTGATCAGGCACTGATCAATCAAGGAGATATTGATCGTCAAAGTTTGGCTGGAGCTATCGCAACAGGGACACATGGCACAGGACTCGAATTGCCGTGTTTATCGGCACTGGTTAAGGGGTTTGAGTTATTAACCGCGCAGGGCGAGTTACTACAATGCAGTGCTGAACAGAACAGCGAAATTTTCCAAGCAGGGCGTGTTTCACTCGGGAGTTTAGGCGTGCTGACGCATGTACAGCTGCAAAATCGACCGATGTATAAACTCAAAGAACAGACGCGATTATGTCCACTGAACGATGTCATGCAGAATATGCAGCAATGGCAATATGAACATCGACATATTGAGTTCTGGGCATTTAGTCATGCCGATCAGGTTATTTTAAAAACCTTAGATGAGACGGAAGATAACCTTCAACCTCGAAAAGAACAGTGCTTAGATGACGACGTATTACTCAAACTTTGTGCAGAATTGACGCGAATTTTTCCACCACTGAATCCATGGCTACAAAAATTATTAGGTGTTTTTGTCAAACCTTCGATCAACGTAGACTGGTCAAGTCGAATTTTTCCTTCTGCTCGAAGTACCAAATTTAATGAGATGGAATACCAGATTCCGCTGCAACACGGGATGAATTGTTTAGAAGAAATTTTGCATACCCTTCGACGACATAAGGTTCCGATGTTTTTCCCGCTAGAATATCGACTTGTACGTGGGGATGATATTTGGCTCAGTCCGTTTTATCAGCAAGATTCGGCCTCAATTTCGGTGCATCAGTTCTATAAGCAAGATTATCAAGTCATCTTTAAGCTCGTGGAGCCGATTTTTTTAAAATATGGCGGGCGTCCGCATTGGGGGAAATTGCATAGCCTAAATGCGCGGCAGCTTCAAAATGTGTACCCCAAGTGGCAAGATTTTTTGAATATTCGACAAGAATTAGATCCTCAGCAAAAGTGGCTCAGTCCAGAGCTACAGCAATTACTAATTGAATAAGCGTCGTGGAAGGTTAAACACTGAAGACCAATTGAACGATATGAAAAAGGGGATGGCATGGATGCATATTTTCAACAGTTGAATACGCTGTTAAAGCAAAACGGGACGGGGATGCCCCAGTTAATCGTGGATGTTGATGCATTAAATCACAACTTGGTGATCACTCAGCAGCAAATACCACATAGTCTGCATCCGCGCTTGGTAGTGAAATCCTTGGCGTGCATGGCATTGCTTCAACACTGTGCTACACAGCTCAAGACACAGCGTTTCATGCTATTTCATTTTGCACATCTGAAAACACTTTTCGAGTCGATGCCACAAGCCGATGTGTTGTTTGGAAAACCGATGCCAATTCAGGCCTTGAAGCATGCAGACAAGGCAGTTTTGCAGGCCACGCAATCGCAAGTGCAATGGCTGATTGATAGTGAACAGCGTTTAGCCCAATACCTCAAATTTGCTGAGCAGCATCAACTGTGTCTACGCATCAATATTGAAATCGATGTGGGTTTACATCGCGGTGGTCTGAAAACGATCGATGAGCTAAAGGCTATTTTGGATGTAATCGTTCAACATCCTCAACATTTAAAATTTTCAGGATTGATGGGCTATGACGCACATGTGGCGAAGATTCCACGACTGATTCAATCTGCTGAACAGACTTATCAACAATCCCAGAAAAGTTATCAACAATTCAAAGCTTATGTACAACAGCGCTATCCAACTTTATGTGATGAACACACCTGTTGGAATGGTGGTGGTAGTCCTAGTTTTAGTTTTCATTGTCAGCAGAGCGTCTGTAACGAAGTCTCGTTTGGCTCGATGTTATTAAAACCCGCAGATTTTGAACTGAAAAATTTACAAGCTTTCCAAAGTGCCTTGTGGCTCGCCACACCAGTGTTAAAAGTGTTGCCGCGGACTGAATTACCACAGTTAGAATGGCTCAGTCGTTGGGCAAAATCTCAGGCTGTATTTATTTATGGAGGCTATTGGCGAGGGGACTATGTTTATCCTCAAGGCAGTCAGCCACATGCATTATATGGTCGCAGTAGTAATCAGGAACTTGTGCAAATTCCACAGACAAGCAGCATAGAAGTAGATGATTATATTTTTTTACGTCCTGCACAAAGTGAAATGATCATCCCTCAATTTGCACAGCTTTGGTTGTACCAAGCCGATCAATTCATGGCCTTCGAGACCTTCAGAGAATAAAAAGAGCCCGTTTGGACTATTTTTTAGGTTCAATGGTTTTGAAAAAAGCTCATGATTTGATGCTTATTCAAAACCTCCATAGTGAATACCCGTGAGGTTCGACATTTCTTTTTCCATGTGGTCAGGTCATCTTTGCAGAATTGATTCAGATGATGATGTCCGCAGGCACGAGGCATGACTTGCATCAGTTCAACGGATGCATTTAGAAAATTCGCCAGTTGCTGTGCCGATTTATCTATTTCTAAACGACGACGTAAATGATCTTGTTGCGTGGCTATGCCGACAGAACAATCATTGCTTTGACAGGCACGCATAGCTAAACAGCCAATGGCTTGCATGGCAGAGTTTGAAATCGCGATGGCATCTGCACCTAAAGCCAGTGCCTTAATAAAATCTGCGGGTACACGGAGTCCACCTGTGATCACTAAGCTAATATCTGATCGTCCTAGACGGTCTAAATGACGACGTGCTCGTGCTAGTGCAGGAATGGTTGGTACAGAAATATTGTCATGAAACAGCGTGGGTGCTGCACCTGTACCACCGCCACGTCCATCTAAAATAATATAGTCCACACCAATGCTCAGAGCTGCGTCAATATCACGTTCAATATGCTGTGCAGAGAGTTTATAGCCGATCGGGATGCCGCCGGTCTCGGCTCGGACATATTCTGCAAATTCACGATATTGTGAAAGATGCGTCCAGTCGGGGAAAGTTGCAGGAGAAATGGCTGCGGTGCCTTCTGGTAATTTACGCACTTCTGCAATCTTGCCAACCACTTTATGGCCTGGCAGATGTCCTCCCGTACCTGTTTTTGCAGCTTGACCGCCTTTAAAATGAAAGGCCTGACACTTTTTAACTTTTTCGATGTCATAGCCAAAGTTGCCCTTGCAACAAATGCCTGTACCTGCAAGTTCAGCACCTGTTGCAAGGGCAACTTTGGCTTCTTGAGATAACGCACCAAAACTCATATCTGACACAAACAGGGGGATTTTGAGTTTTAAGGGGTTTTTAGCATTTGGGCCAATTACCACTTCGGTTGCTACGGGTGCATCATCTAACAATGGAATTTTCCACAGTTGTGCGGTGATCAGTTGAATGTCCTCCCATTTCGGAAGTTGATTGAAAGGCACGCCCATGGCAGCTGTCGGGCCATGATGTCCAAATTTACTTAAGCCATTGCGTGCAAGTTCCAAGATCAATTTATTATGTGGTTCTTCTGGTGCGGGTGCGGAGTCAGCATATAGACCTTGATATTGATTACGCTTATATTGTTGAGGATTTCTTTTCTCCCACGCTTGAATTTCTTCAAGATCGACATACACCTGATCGCCTTCCACCCACGCTTTAAACTTTTGCAGGTTTTTATTGAGTTAACGCGGGTTGATGCCCGTTTTATAAATATAGTGCGAGCCATGCAGTCCACAGACGATTTTATCCCCTTGAATATGGGCATCGGCCATAAGTGCGCCGCGATGCTGACAGCGACCATACATGACCACGACTTGTTCTACATCATCATCTTCGAGCCTTAAGACCACAAGATCGACATTGACTGCGAGGGCATAAGCGGGTTGGAGCGGTTTTAAACTAGACCAAGATATAAGTGAATGTGCTTGCATGATACCTGCCTAAATAGAGATTTCAGTGGGTATAGGTGTTCGAAATTCGGAATAATTTTATGAATTAGAACGTGATTATTATGTTGACAGCATAAAGTGCATTTCGGCTGAAATCTGCTTGAATTATCAGGAGTCTTGTAAAAGGCGGTAGAAAAATCAACTTCCATGGGATTAGAGGTTTATTAAAGTTGGCAGGGCGTGTAAAATTTAGGTCGAATTTTATTTATCCACCGTTTTTATCTTTTGAGGGTCTCCCTCGATCATAATCTCGCGGTGACATGCTCCATTGTACGGGGCATCACTCCTTAAGGATTTTTATATGCCAATTATCACTTTGCCAAATGGCGATCAAAAAGAATTTGATCATGCCGTGTCTGTGATGGAAGTTGCTCAAAGCATCGGTCCTGGTCTAGCAAAAAATACAGTTGCAGGTCGTGTAAACGATCGTTTAGTTGATGCGTCTGATTTAATTACAGAAGATGCTAGCCTACAAATTATCACGCCTAAAGATGAAGATGGTATTCACATCATTCGTCACTCTTGTGCGCACTTGGTGGGTCATGCAGTTAAGCAATTGTTCCCAGAAGCAAAGATGGTCATTGGTCCTGTCATTGAAGAAGGTTTCTACTATGACATCTGGATGCCACGTCCGTTTACTTTAGACGATATGGCTGCGATCGAAGAGCGCATGAAAAAGCTCATCGACCAAGACTATGATGTCATCAAAAAAATGACTCCACGTGATGAAGTGATCAAAGAGTTCACTGCACGCGGCGAAGAATACAAACTGCGTCTGATCGAAGACATGCCTGAAGAAACTGAAATGGGCTTGTACTATCATCAAGACTACTTGGATATGTGTCGTGGTCCGCACGTTCCAAATACTAAATTCTTAAAATCGTTCAAGTTGACTAAAATCTCTGGTGCTTACTGGCGCGGTGATGCGAAAAACGAACAGCTGCAACGTATTTACGGTACAGCTTGGGCTGACAAAAAACAGTTAGCTGCGTATATCAAACGTATTGAAGAAGCTGAAAAACGCGATCACCGTAAAATTGGTAAAGCGTTAGACTTGTTCCATATGCAAGAAGAAGCGCCGGGTATGGTGTTCTGGCATCCAAACGGCTGGACGATTTACCAAGTGCTTGAACAATACATGCGTAAAGTTCAACAAGCCAATGGTTACCAAGAAATCCGTACACCGCAAGTGGTTGATTTCACGCTTTGGGAAAAATCAGGTCACGCAGCAAACTATGCTGAAAACATGTTTACGACTCACTCAGAGAACCGTAACTATGCAGTAAAACCAATGAACTGCCCATGTCACGTGCAAGTCTTCAACCAAGGTTTAAAATCTTACCGTGACCTGCCAATCCGTTTAGCTGAGTTTGGTTCATGTCACCGTAACGAACCATCGGGTTCATTACACGGTATTATGCGTGTACGTGGCTTTACACAAGATGATGCGCATATCTTCTGTACGAAAGAACAAATCGGTACTGAAGTTGCAGACTTCATTAAATTGACTTTAGATGTTTATAAAGACTTTGGTTTTGAAGAAGTTCAAATGAAATTGTCGACGCGTCCAGAAAAACGTGTAGGTGATGACAAACTTTGGGACATGGCAGAAAAATCTTTAGCAGATGCTTTAGATGCTGCAGGCCTAGAGTGGGAACTTCAACCGGGTGAAGGTGCATTCTACGGTCCGAAAATTGAATTCTCATTGAAAGACTGCTTAGGTCGTGTATGGCAGTGCGGTACAATTCAATGTGACTTTAACTTACCAGAACGTCTTGACGCATCTTATGTGACTGAAGATAACGACCGTGATCAGCCTGTAATGTTGCACCGCGCAATACTTGGCAGTTTCGAGCGTTTTATTGGTATACTTATTGAACACTATGCTGGTTTCATGCCACCTTGGTTGTCTCCAATTCAAGCATGTGTGATGAACATTACTGATTCACAAGCTGAAGCATGTGAGTCAGTCGTCGCTAAACTTAAAGAAAGCGGTATCCGCGCGATTTCAGACTTGAGAAATGAGAAAATCGGCTTTAAGATTCGTGAACGTACTTTAGAGCGTATTCCTTACTTATTGGTTCTTGGAGACCGTGAAGTTGAGGAAGGTACTGTAAACGTCCGTACTCGCTCTGGAAAAAATTTGGGTACTATGTCAATTGATGCATTCATCGACTTAGTAAAAGCAGCCGTAGCCGAACGCGGCCGGTACATTGTGGAGTAAAAGCGATTAAACAGCCTGACCGTAATCAACAGGGCGGAAAGTCAAACCGTCCTGCCTTGAATGATGAAATTCGTGCAAAAGAAGTCCGTCTAGTAGACGAAAATGGCGAGCAAAAAGGGATTGTATCTCTTGCTGACGCTTTGCGTGCTGCAGAAGCAGTAGATCTTGACCTTGTTGAGATCGTTGCCAATGCTGAGCCACCAGTCTGCAAAATCATGGATTTCAACAAGCATTTGTTTGATCTAAAACAAAAGCAAAAAGAAGCGAAGAAAAAACAACATCAAGTACAGGTGAAAGAAATCAAGCTACGCCCTGGTACTGATGTTGGTGACTACAACGTTAAACTACGTGCCATTATCAAGTTCCTTGAAGAAGGCAATAAGGTAAAAATCACGCTTCGTTTCCGTGGTCGTGAAATGGCACACCAACAGTTAGGTTTGGCTCAATTGCAAAAAATTGAAGCTGACGTGGTTGACTATGGTGTTGTTGAACAAACACCAAAAATGGAAGGCCGTCAAATGGGTATGCTACTTGGTCCTAAAAAGAAAAAGTAAGTATCCATTAAAAAAGCACTGCATTTGCAGTGCTTTTTTTTGCCTATATTTTGGTTTTTAATCTCAATGATGTTCAAGGGCACAAATAATTTTTGCTGCGTATTGATTGGAAAATAGAGCAAAGTCATGAATGCGAACTTATGTCTGAGAGTATTAAGTAAGTTTCTTTAAGAAAGACAAATTTGATTATATTTTAATTGATATTCAATCGTTGTTTCGATTTAGACGTTTTGAAATGCTTTAATTTAGTTTTAATGTAGGTATAAAGTGAGCAAAGCTTTTTATTGAGCTAACTATGTGAGATCTATTTACATAAAACAGGCCGTGAAATAGGGGTTTTCAGTACCCTCCAATAGATTTTCATCTTGGTAATATTAGGTCGTATATTCCATGTCATAAAAGCAATCAGAACAAAGTACATTTCATATAAATAGATAGTAATACAGAGTAGGATTATTTTTTGCAAGATACGCCAAAATTTAAAAAGAGTAGATGAGCAGCTTGTAAGCCAGACCCACCAAGGATTCATTAAAAACACCTATATGGAGTATTTAGTTTGGAATAAAAAATCAGAACATAAAATTTGCAATCTAGACACTATATTTTTGAGATGGGATGATTTTAATTCTTTTTTATCATGTTACGAATTTAACTATTTTTTTCAAAAAAAAGACCCCGAAGGGTCTTTTTTTTATGAGGGTTTACTCAGCGCTATTTTCTTGGACAGGACTTTCTATCAATGCCTTTTTGCCAATTGGAATTTGGCGTGGCAGTTTTTCTTCAGGAATAATACGCTGTAAGTCCACTGTCAATAAACCATTTTCATATAGGGCTTGTTGCACTTCTATATGTTCATCTAAGCGTAAAGACAGTTTAAATGTACGACGAGCAATGCCTTTATGCAGGAATTCCACAGTTGTATCTTGCGCTTCAGTTGGTTTACCTGAAATGCTTAGCACTTGATTTTCTAAGTTTAGCGAAAGTTCATCTTCTGTAAAACCTGCGGTTGCCACCACAATGCGATAGCTATTTTCAGCCGTTTTTTCAATATTGTATGGCGGGTAATTTGGTGTGTCGCTTTGCATGGCATAATCAAATAAATCGTTGAAACGATCAAAACCAATGCTACGACGGAAAAGTGGGTTAAGATTTAAACTACTCATAATTAGAACTCTCTTTAATAAGCAAAGTTGTAACAATAAGAAATGTTCAGTGATGCTTGGCATCCACTGTTCACTAACAAGATCGTTTGATCCTTGTACATGTATCAATATCGGTCTGTGCTGATTTTTTTCAAGGGATTTTTATAAAAAAATTATATTTTTTGAATTTTTGTACCTTAAGTGATTTTAAAAGCAAAGTGATAATTCACATTTTAACGTTACTTTTCAGAAAAACTGACAAGCTTTCACTGGATTAAACATGTTATACATAAAGCAAAATGAGATTGCCTTACTGAAAATTAAAAAGGAATATAGATGATTGATCTCTACTATTGGGGTACACCCAATGGACATAAAATTACCATCGCTTTAGAAGAAATGGGTTTGGAATACCAAATTTTTCCGATTAATATCTTGGAAAATGATCAATTTCAGCCAGACTTTTTGAGAATTTCTCCGAACAATAAAATCCCTGCAATCGTGGATCAGAATGGCCCACGAGGAGAGTCGATTTCAGTTTTTGAGTCTGGTGCGATTCTGCAATATCTTGGACGTAAAACAGGTTTGTTTTATCCAGAAGATGAGTTTGAGCGCGTTGAAGTTGAACAATGGTTGATGTGGCAAATGGGTGGTTTTGGGCCCATGTTAGGACAAAATCATCATTTTAGTCGTTTTGCACCTGAACGTATTCCGTATGCAACTGAACGTTATGTAAATGAGTCTAAACGCTTATATAAAGTTTTGAACCATCAGTTGATTGGTCAAAAATTTGTGGCTGGAGAGTATTCGATTGCAGATATGGCTATTCTGCCTTGGGCACTGCGTCATGAATGGCAGCAAATTCAGCTGGAAGATTATCCATACGTGAAAGACTATATCGATCGACTGACGGCCCGTCCAGCGGTACAAAAAGCCTTAGCAATACACGTTTAAAAAAAGAGCATGGAAACATGCTCTTTTTTTACGAAATAAATAGAAGCTTTTTCCACCAAGGTCTTTGGTTTTCTTTCAGGGTCTTGAGTGAGAAGGGCTGTACGGCAACAAAGGGGGAGGCTACACCATTTTCGATATAAGGTTTGAACTTGGCACGTAAAAGTGACTGCTCAACCCGCTTATCAATGTGTGTAAGTCCAGAGCTTTTGATTAATTCAGCTTTTTGAACTTCGCCGGTGGCTAAAACATATAGTTTGAAACTGAGGTCACGATTTTGATTGCCCAGATCGTCATTGTTGAAGTTAAAAATAGGTCGCTTTTTCCAAATCATTTGATCTTGTGTAATCAAGTGTTGTTTGGCAATTTCAGAAGGACTTTGTGCATATTAAGCGGTCAAAATTTGTAATAACACGATAAAACTTAAGCAAAGAATTTTTTTCATAAAGTGAGTTAAAATTATTCAATATTTGCGTGGCAGATTAGAAGTCTCATGTATAAAAGTAAAGTGCGGAAAGACTCACCTTAAGATTTTAGATAGGACGGAAGAAAATTCTAACGCTGTGTTAGAATGCGGCGCTGCCGAAAAGAACGCGTTGTTGACGGCTTAGTTGGACGATTTTGCGATGAAAGACTTTTTCTTAAATTTTACCCGTATTGTTGAAAATAACCCAAGAATCTATTGGAGTATTATTTTTGGTATTGCAGGCTGCTTAGTGCTATTTGTCGCTGAAATTGTGCATGTTCAAAATATTCTTGCAGATTTACATACCAAAGATCAAAACTTGATGCGAGCTGCGATTGAACCGATTTCTTCACAATATAAATGGTCGAGAATCGTTGTAATTGTTGCAGCAGTGCTTTGGTCAAATTTTGAATATTTGAAGTCGAAGAAAAAATTAGGTCTCTAAGCATTCGTTTCGATGTGGTCGTTTTTAGTTTTATTCTTCGCGGCATTTGGGGCTGCGACCTTACTTCCTTTACAGTCCGAAGCCGTATTGCTCGGCTTGTTGAGCTATGGTCAACACAATCCATGGCTACTGATTGTGGTGGCCAGTATTGGTAATATTCTCGGTTCTTGTGTGAATTGGTGGCTCGGTTTAAAAGTAGAACATTATAAAAATAAAACATGGTTTCCCGTGTCAGAGCTGAAAATGCAGCAGGCACAGGGTATTTATCACAAATATGGTTATTGGTCTTTGCTACTGAGTTGGCTGCCGATGATTGGAGACCCTATTACTTTAATTGCGGGTTTAATGAAAGAAAACTTCTGGCGCTTTGTGTTCATGGTGACCGTAGCGAAAACCGGGCGTTATCTCTGTATTTATCTTATATTTTTAGGTTTCTTCTGAGATAAAAACAGGGCATTGAAACATTCAATCCCTGTTTGAAATGTTGAATCTATTACTTATTTACAGCCATTCACTTTAAATTGAATTTCATCTTTAAAGTTCGACTTTTTGTAGATCCAAAGGGTGCTCGCAGTACGTTTAACCGAGATCTGACTATTTCTTAGTGCTTCAACGACTTTCTGATCGAGTACATAAATGCCAGAGCCTTGCTTGATCTTGACCTTTTTTACTTGTCCGTGTTTATCCACTTTAAAGTTAAATTTGACTTTACGATCATGCTGTTTCAACTCATGACTAGTGAGATCTAATTTTGGTTGAGATAAATATTGGAATGGCGTTTTCTTATTTGCACTTTGTGCATTCCAAACTTTTGAATCAAAGTTGAAATCACATTCAGGCGTATTGCCTTTAACTCTCAAATTAAACGCTTGATAGCCAATAATGGCTTTGGCTTCACCATTTTCTAAATGTGGTTTGACTTTAGCTTTTTTGACAGCAGAAATTAAGATTCGGTCGAGTTGATCGACACCTGTACTTTCTTCAACACTTGCATCGGTAATTGTACCTTTTGCATTCGCTGTGACACGAATAATGGCTGCGCGGTCACGTTGCTTGAGGTCTTCATTGGCATATACCGGCTTTGGAAAAACCGACCAATTTAAGCGTGTAGTTAAATGTACAGGAGCAACTTCAATATTCTGTGCCGGAAGTTGATGGGTTTTGGTTGAAGCACTAAACGCTGTAGAAAATGGAGCGCAGGCCAAAAGGGTTAAGCACAGATATTGTTTCATAAGTCTATTCTAAGATCACTAAGTGAGTGATGAATGCGTCGATATTGCTGCGCAGTATTTCCTGTATTGGAAATACTGGCAAGGTTTAAATGGAAAATATGCCATTATTTTTTTGACTGATGGGTAATGTCGATCCAAAACAAGTCACGGGTTTTTGCCCAACTGATTGCAACAACAGCCATGGTCATACAACCACCAAAAAGTGTCGCCATGATCGTGCCCATATATTTGGCAGCCAATCCAGATTCAAATGCACCAAGTTCATTACTACTGGAGACAAACATGCCATTGACCGCGGCAACACGCCCACGCATATTTTCCGGCGGGTAGAGCTGTAAAATGGTTTGGCGAACCACCACGGAGATGCTGTCACATGCGCCGGTCATTGCCAGTGCGAAGAGTGATAACCAAAGATTGCTTGAAAATGCGAATAAAATGGTAAATACACCAAAACCCGCTACAGCCAATAACATATTACGCCATGCATGATGAGTTGGAGGGAATTTGGTCAATGCAATCATGGTGATCAGGGCGCCAATAGACGGTGCTGCCCGTAAGTAGCCTAAACCTTCAGGCCCCACTTTTAAAATATCTTCGGCAAAAATCGGTAAGAGGGCAATCACGCCACCAAAAAGCACAGAAACTAAATCGAGTGAAATCGCCCAAAGGACAATTTTGGTTTTCCAGATAAAACGAAAACCTTCACTTAAACTATCTTTTAAATTGTCAGATTCAATTTTAGGAAAACTGCGTTTATTGAGTAGGTAAATGAGAACGAAGCAGACCGTTAGTAGCGCCGCAACACTGAGTAAGCTGGTTTCACGACCTAAAAATGCCAACATAAAACCGCCAAGCATTGGCCCAATAATCACCCCACTTTGCCAACCAATCGTTGTCCATGTTGCACCATTGGCATAGAGCTCCCGCGGGATTAAAAAAGGTTTAAGCGACGTTGCCGAGGGATTATAGAAACCTCGGATCGTTCCAAGCCCAAAAATGACCGCATAAATACCCCAAGACAGTTGGGTGACATCAATTTGGCCGAGACCGTATTGGTGAAATAACCCCCAAAGAATCAGTGGCATCGGTACAGAAAAAAACAGACAAATTTTCATAATGGTCTGTTTATTGAAACGATCTGCAAAGTATCCTCCCCACAAAGAGAGAGCAATAAAAGGAATTGCTTCGGCTAAACCAATTAAGCCCAGTGTTAGCGGGTCTTTAGTGATTTGATACAGTGAGTAAGCAACAATAATTTCTTGAATCAAAATGGCTAAGGTCAAACAAAATTGATTGAGCGTAACAATCGAGAAATCCCGATAACGTAGGGCTGCAAAAGCATCCTGTGCAGGTTTCATAATGGACAGTAATAGTTGGCGTGCCGACATTATATAAGCCTTATTGGGCATCGCTTATAAAATCATCGGAAAATCTATATCAGAAAATTAATTAAGTTCGATATTCGGTAGAAAGATTCGCTTTTGTTTTGAGCAAAGATGCTTTAGAATACTCGCTCCCTTACCTGCAGGGCGTCTTTGCAATGGTGCAGACGTGCCGAACAGGTGTTCAAAAGAGGTTCTTATGCCTAAGATGAAAACTCGCCGTGGTGCAGCTAAACGCTTCAAGCCAACTGCAAACGGTTTTAAACGTCACCAAGCGTTCAAACGACACATTTTGACCAAAAAATCTGCTAAGCGTATCCGTCAATTACGCGGCTGTGTAATGGTTCACGTAAGTGACGTTGCTTCAGTTCGCCGTATGTGCCCATACATCTAAGGAGATTATAAATGGCTCGTGTTAAACGTGGTGTACAGGCTCATCGCCGTCATAAAAAAATTCTTGCTCGTGCTAAAGGTTACTACGGCGCTCGTTCACGCGTATATCGCGTAGCGTTCCAAGCAGTAATCAAAGCAGGTCAATATGCTTACCGTGACCGTCGTCAAAAGAAACGTCAATTCCGTGCTCTATGGATTGCGCGTATCAATGCTGGTGCTCGTCAAAATGGTTTGTCGTACAGCCGTATGATCGCTGGCTTGAAAAAAGCTCAAGTGATTATCGACCGTCGCGTACTTGCTGACATCGCTATGCATGACGCAGTTGCGTTTGCTGCTTTAGCTTCTAAAGCTAAAGATGCATTAGCTGCATAAGTCTTTATGACTTAAAAAGGGACCGCTTTTAGCGGTCTTTTTTTGGGCTTTAAATTCTTATGTAAGCTTAACCAATATTAATCGGTTTTTGTTTTAAGCTGGACATAAGCAAGGTCTCGGTGCTGAAAATGATAGTTATGCCAATGATAATAAATGGGAAATTCATAAATTGCATTTATTTTAAAGTGCGTGTTGTAGAAAGGTGTTTTGGGTAAAATATGAAAAGTTTGCTGGTTGTCTAATAACAACCATTTCTGACCATCTGCATCCATTGAGAGTAATTGCGCATCGGTCATTTTATGAGTGCCAAAATGCAAAGCATAATAACTATGCAATACCGGCATTAGAAAAAAGCTCAGGCTCAGCGTTAAAAATGTACTGGACAGCACGCTTCCTGTAAACGCCATTTTGGGAATATCTTTTTGTATCCACAATACGCTTGGAATGAAAATCAGCAGAAAAATAATGGCCAAACACAGCAAAACCGGATAATTGGAAATGTAAAAGAACTGCGCTTGCGCGTTTAAATATAAGCCCAAAATACCAATAGGAACGCTGCCGATAATCAGGTAGGCGATCCGCGAGCTGATCTTGGTTTGCAGAATTAAATTTTGCAGATCTTCTTGAGAAAGCGTCAGCGCCGCAATCTCATCCTGAAAATTATAATATTGTTTGAGTATTTGAATCAGCTGCCCTTTTTCATGTTCACTTAAGCATGCAAGGTGCAGTTGAGATTGAACATTTTTAAGGGGGAAGAATAAAAGCTGTGGATTTTCTTTGTTGGCAGTCTGATAAATAGGACGCTGCAGCCATGAGATCCGTTTTGGGCGTTTTATACCAAGAATGGCAAATTGACAGTATTCTACCTCCTGCCGCTGAATGAATGTGCTGAGAGGTATTTTCCACAAGCGGTAATAAATTTTATCAGGCGTAATGACCAGTTTAATCTGCGTTTTTAAGTAATCAATGACAATTATAGATACGATGTAGAGCAGGATCAGCTGGGCATGATCGGCTTGCAGCTTGTAAATCGGGAAATTTTTTAGGGTGAATTGCAGGTATTCAATCACTATGCTGACGTTAAGCGGTTGAGCTTGATCTCTAAACCATTTGAAAAAAGGTATAATAAAGACCATCGCAATGCCTAGTAAAATAAGCATTAAAATTGTTGGCCATGAAATCAGCGGTTTTTTAGCATAAATGTCAAATTCTGTTTTCATAAAGTCTCATAATAATTATGTTGAAATTTTATATTTAAGTGTTTGGTTACTATATTTAAATTTTGAATATTTGATCGATGCTTAGCGCTAAATTATATCTGAAAATGAATAGGCTAGGTAGGTGCTGCGCCCCGAGCCACGGTTTGTGCGTATTATGTCGTGATTTCAATGTTTAGCTTCGATCTTGTTGCCTGGCCGGTTTGTTTAATGCTCAGTTGAAGGCCCGCACATGCACACGGTGCTTTTCGCTCAGAACGGGAAGGTATTTATATTGCGCATGTTCATCATAATTGCGGGCAGAATTAATTCATTCATCTGGGGACAGCTAGAATCTGTTTTTTTTATAAGGCGTGCAGATAGGGGGGACGGCCATAAATGAATGGATAAATACCAACTGAAAAATTATTGGATCAATATAGTCTGTGAAAAGTGTGTTTTTATACTGCAATTGAACCTGACTTTATCAATATCGATGCAGATCTTTTAAATTATCGTGAAGAATAAAAGTTAACCTATCTTATCTAATACTGTTATCTTGAAGTAGGTTCACTTGACTCAAGTAGATCATCATGACAATGAAAAAAATAAACGTAGTCGGTACATCTGCTACAGGAAAATCAACATTTTCTAGGGCATTGGCAACAAAGCTTGGTTTGCATTACATTGAATTAGATAACTTGTTTTGGCTAGATGATTGGCAAGAATGTCCTGATGAGATCTTTTTTGCACGTATTGAAGCTGAAACCGCTAAAGCGAAAAATGGTTATGTTATTGATGGCAACTATACTCGAACGATTCCTGTTAAATGGTCTGAAATAGATACGGTGATATGGTTAGACCTTCCGTTTCCAGTCAATTTATACCGCTCTGTAAGGCGCGCATTTTCTCGGGCTAAGTCCAAACAAGATCTTTGGCCAGATTCAAATAATCAGGAAAGTTTGTGGCGAATGTTTGGTCGAGATTCAATCGTTTGGTGGATGATTAAGACCCATAAAAAGAATCGTGAAAAATATCTACAGATGATGAATGCACCTGAATATCAACATATTCAATGGATTCGTTTAAAGTCTGCAAATGCAGTTGATGCATTTTTAGAACAATTGGACTCTTATGTTTTTGATGTTTAAGTTTTGATGTTTATCAATAAAAAGTGCAGTTAAGTTACAGAAATAATCTTTATACCGCGCTTTGCGCCATGCCTAATGTATGGATAGAAAAGAACAAAAGGAAAATAAAATGTTGGCTGAAATAGTTGGTATGGGTCAAGGTAGCATCACTGTAGAGCTCGAAATGATTCCCCGCAAAGGTGAGGCGGTCAAAATCATGTATGGTGCAGACGCAGAGCTTGAGGGGGAAGTAGTCTCTGTCAGTCATTATATTAATCAACATGCCGATCAGCATCGCGTTCGATTAGAAATTCGTCCGTTTAATTATTTAACGACCTCATAATTTTGAGGTCATTCATACATAAGCATGTTCATAAAAAAGCCCTTCCATGAGAAGAGTTTTTTAGTGTTGATCACATTTATACAGTTAAAGTCCGAAGTAATAAGCCAATAAGCAAATCACTACCGTAATAATAATTAAGGTAATCACTCCACCTGCACCGGGTTTATGGGTTGGATTTGGCGTGTGTGCATGCTGAGGATTTGATTTTCTTTGCTCAGTTTTAAATCCATCCAGAGGAGAGCTTTCGACCACAGGAGTTAAACGTGCAGTTTTATAGTGATTGGCGATTTTTACGATAAATTTAGCCGTTAAATCTTCAGTTTTTTGAGCAAAATGGCGCAAATTTAACTGTTCTTCAGGTGTATAGATGCTGCCATCTGCATGATAGGGATGCTGAATTTTAGACTGAATGTGGCGGTTTAATGCATCTAAGCGATGCAAGCTGTCATGTGCAAAATCCGCTTGTGCATCCGTTGGCAAGAGTCCAAGTTTTGTAGATTCATTCGATTCGCTGCTCGGATCAGGCTGCGTACCATAATAAGGTGTGCCCAACACCTCCGGCTCAATAAAACCTTCCGCAGGTTTTTGTAAAAATAATTCTGCTTCAGTGAAGTTATGAATATCATCCCATCTTGGTAACTGCATATCCGCTTCGATGCGTTTAATGAGTTTATGGTTCAGCTCATAGCGCCAAAAGGTTTCTCGACGAATTTGCAGTTGTTGGGATGCCGGTGCTTCATAGTCATTTTCTGCGTTATACCACTCGGCAAGTTCTTTACCAAAAATCCACGCCTGCTTTTTATTTTGTTCGTGGCTCACAATAAAATGGGCAAAGGGAAGAAGTTCAACGTTAGCATTCGGATTTTGTTCATCATTTAGCAAGCTAGAGCTATGTAAACTTAAGCGTTGTACCCCTTGTTTTTTTAAGCCTTCTAGCCAAATTTGGAAATGTTGAGCCAATAAATGCTGTGATAGCAAATCACGAAAATGGAAACTGTGCTGATCAAAAATGTGGTGATTCAACCAACGTTGAAAACTCAAACCTTGGTTGAGAAATTCATTGCCATAAGTGACGAGTGTGAGCTGTTGTTTCCAGATTGGATCGAGTGCCATAAAGATTGGATCCCATTGATATTGTGTTTATCTTATACTTTTTTTAAAACTTGATGCTAATGCAATTTTAACTTGTGAATGCGCTTCATCATAACGGCTAAAAACTGTTAGAATAAGGGGTTTATATTATTTTTTTAAATTGTTGCTTTGAGAGTTACTATGTCACTGGAAGCCCTGACCACTGAAGCGCTCGCTGCGATTGCAGCAGCAGAGGACCTTGCTACACTCGACCAAGTGCGAGTGCAATTTACAGGGAAGAAAAGCCAGCTCGCGGAACAATCGAAGTCGCTCGGTAAAATGGACCCAGAAGAACGTAAAGTTTTTGGTGCTCAAATTCATGCCGTTCGTGAATCGATTACTGGCGCACTGACTGCTCGTCAAGCTGAATTACAAAAAGCTGCATTAGAACAAAAGCTTGCTAGCGAAACGATTGATATTACTTTACCCGGCCGTGGTCAAACGGTGGGTAGTATTCACCCTGTGACTCAAGTTCAAGAACGTATTTGCCAATTCTTTACCAAAGCTGGCTTTACTGTTGCGACTGGTCCAGAAGTTGAAGATGATTATCACAACTTTGAAGCATTGAACATTCCGGGTCATCACCCTGCACGTGCGATGCACGACACTTTCTATTTTGATGCGAATCATTTACTTCGTACGCATACCTCAGGCGTGCAAATTCGTACGATGGAAACTCAGCAGCCTCCAATCCGTATTGTGTGCCCTGGTCGTGTTTACCGCTGTGACTCAGATCAAACGCATTCTCCAATGTTCCATCAAATCGAAGGTTTGTACGTTGCTGAAAACACCAGCTTTGCAGAACTTAAAGGTTTGTTGGTGAACTTGTTAAATGAATTCTTTGAAAAAGATTTGAAAGTACGTTTCCGTCCATCTTATTTCCCATTCACAGAGCCAAGTGCGGAAGTGGATATCATGGATGAACGTGGTAAATGGTTGGAAGTTTTGGGCTGCGGTATGGTGCATCCAAACGTTTTACAAGCCGCTGGCATTGACCCAGAAAAATACAAAGGCTTTGCCTTTGGTTTAGGTGTAGAACGTTTTGCAATGTTGCGTTATGGCATTAATGACCTACGTATGTTCTACCAAAATGATGTGCGTTTCTTACGCCAATTTGCTTAAACAGTTTTATACCTCTCCCTAACCTCTCCTAAAAGGAGAGGGGTTGTCCATCATGACTTAGGGTTCGTCCTCTTTCTTTAAAGGGGAGCTAGAGGGGATTAGAAATTTAGAATTAATAGGTTTTTATACAATGAAAATTAGCGAAAATTGGTTGCGTACATGGGTTAACCCAGCCATTGATAGCGATACACTTTCTGACCAACTGACCATGTTAGGTTTAGAAGTTGATGATTTATCTCCTGCTGCAAAACCATTTACTGGTGTAGTAGTCGGTGAAGTTTTAACAGTGGTTCAACATCCCGATGCTGACCGTTTACGTGTCACTACTGTAAACATCGGTTCAGGCGAGCCGTTACAAATCGTTTGTGGTGCTCCAAACGTGCGTGTAGGCATGAAAGCTCCTGTAGCAACCATTGGTGCAGTACTTCCGGGCGATTTCAAAATCAAAAAAGGCAAGCTTCGTGGTGTTGAATCGCAAGGCATGCTGTGCGGTGCGTCTGAAATTGATCTTGAAGACAAAATCGACGGTCTATTAGAGCTTCCTGCAGATGCTCCTGTTGGTGTAAATGTGCGTGAATATTTAGATCTTGATGACAATGTGATTGATATCAGTATTACACCAAACCGTGGTGACTGTTTCAGTATTCGTGGTATTGCACGTGAAATTGGTGTGATTAATCAACTCCCTGTGACTGCCCCTGAAATTAAAGAAGTTGCTGCAACAATTACTGATGAGAAGAAAGTTGTTATTGAAACTGATGGTTGCCCACGTTACTTAGGTCGAGTGATCAAAAACGTCAATACCAAAGCACCAACTCCTGAGTGGATGGAACGTGCATTGGCTCGTGCGGGCATTCGTCAGCACAGTATTTTGGTCGATATTACCAACTACGTTTTAATGGAATTGGGTCAACCTTTACATGCATTCGATGGCGGTAAAGTTGAAGGGTCAGTTCGTGTACGCCAAGCAACAGCAGCAGAAAAATTAACGTTGTTGAATGAACAAGAAGTTGAATTATCTGAAAACGTGATGGTGATTGCGGATGATCAAAAAGCTTTGGCGATTGCAGGAATCATGGGTGGCCTAAGTTCAGCGGTTTCTGATGATACCACTGAAATTTTCCTTGAGTCGGCGTTCTTTGATCAACTCTATATCGCAGGTCGTGCACGTAGTTTTGGTTTGCATACTGATGCATCTCAGCGTTATGAACGCGGTGTAGACTTTGAATTGCCGATGACTGCAATGCATCGTGCTTCTCAGCTTATCGCTGATTTAGCTGGTGGTGAGTTTGGTCCAATTACTGTTGCTGAAAAAGTTGAATTATTACCAAAACGTGAAGCCATTGAACTGAACCAAGCGCAAGTTGATCAACTGCTCGGTTATAAAGTTGAATCTGCATTTATTACGGATGCTTTAACGCGTTTGGGTTGCAATGTCACTGTGAAAGCAGAAGGTGAGTGGACTGTTTTACCACCATCACACCGCTTTGACATGGCGATTTATCAAGACCTCATCGAAGAAGTAGCACGTATTCACGGTTACGACAATATTCAAATTAGCTTGCCGGTGATTGATGTCAAACTAGCGAAATACCAAGACCAATTTGAATTGGTTCAGTTACGTCAAACTGCAGTGGCTTTGGGTTATCAAGAAGCGATTAGCTTTAGCTTTGCAGATGCGAAACTAGAGAAACAATTGAATCCACAGGTTCAACCACTAGCGCTTGCAAACCCGATTTCTAGCGATCTTGCAGTGATGCGTTCAACCTTATTATCAAGTTTGATCCCATGTGTGCAATACAACGTGAACCGTCAGCAAAATCGTGTTCGTTTCTATGAGCTTGGTCTACGTTTTGATTATCAAGGTGCGAACAGCATTCATGATCTTAAACAGATCCCAACATTTGCACTGGTTGCAACAGGTTCGCGTACGACTGAATCTTGGCATGGTAAAGCACAGCCAATGGATTTCTTTGACTTTAAAGGCGATGTAGAAGAGATTTTAAATTCTGCACGTTTAAATGTTGAATATGTACGTTCAGAGCGTACGTGGTTGCATCCAGGTCAATCTGCTGAAATCTTAGTCAATGGTCAATCAATTGGTTACTTCGGTCGTTTACACCCATCTTTAGAAGATGAGTTGGATTTGGCGACTACTTGGGTCGCTGAATTAGATCAATCGGCTGTTTTGCAAACTTATGTATCTAATTTTACAGAATTATCACGTTTTCCGTCGGTTCGACGTGATATTGCGCTTTTAATTAGTGATAAGATTAATGTTAGTGAAATTCAGCAACTTATCGAAAAAACCGGCGGTGAGCTTTTAGACGCAGTTTGGTTATTCGATGTGTACACTGGTCAAGGTGTCGAAGAAGGCAAGCGCTCATTGGCATTTGCAATTCAATGGCAACATCCAACACGTACATTAGAAGATGCTGAAATCAAAACCGGTATGGATAACATACTTCAGGTGTTGGAAAACACTTACCAGGCGACATTGAGGGCTTCATGACAGCATTAACAAAAGCAGAAATGGCTGATCATTTAAGTGAGCTCACGAGTTTAAACCGTCGTGAAGCAAAACAAATGGTCGAGTTATTCTTCGATGAGATTAGCCAAGCGCTAATCTCTGGGGAACAAGTTAAACTCTCTGGTTTCGGTAACTTCGAGTTGCGTGATAAACGTCAACGCCCAGGCCGTAACCCGAAAACGGGTGAAGAAATTCCGATTTCTGCCCGTCGTGTAGTGACCTTCCGTGCGGGACAAAAATTCCGTCAACGTGTTGGAAATGAGCAGATCGATTGATCTGCTTTTTTTTGCCTTTGATTTAGGAGGTGCAGTGTTCATCATCTATCGCACAAGTCATGTTGAAGAATATTCGTTTTAAAGTGAGATGATATATTTGAGTTGAGTTGAGTTGAGTTGTCGTAGAGATTGATTATGGCTTTCTTTTAGCAAAATCGTCAGTTTTTATTTTTCAATAAGCATGGGTTTAGTATTTTGAATTTAAGCTCTTTTTATGAACTAGGCTTTAAAGTTTCAGGCAATAAAAAAGAGAGCCAAAGGGCTCTCTTTTTGTGCTGAATAATCGGTTAGATTATTGAGCTTCAGAAGCAGCAGCAGTAGCTTCAGATGCAGCAGCAGTAGCTTCAGATGCAGCAGCAGTAGCTTCAGATGCAGCAGCAGAAGCTTCAACAGCAGCAGCGTCAGACGCAGCAACTACTTCAGAAGCAGCAGCTTCAGATGCAGCAGCAGGAGCAGCTTCTTCAGTTTTTTTAGCACAACCAACGAAAGCTAAAGTAGTAGCAACTGCAGCAGCAATAGCGATTTTTTTGAATAACATGGCATCACTCTCTAAAATATGAGATTAAAAAATAACCTGCGTTAGTCTGTTGTGTGCTTTTTATTATGCCTAATTTGAATAGGTATTAAAAATGCATAGAGCAGTCTAACTGGTCTGCGTGTATGCTATCACTGAGTATTTTGAAATGCTACTAGTGACTTTGAAAAAACCGTTAAAAATAGGTGAAAAACGGCCATTTTTTAACAGAAAATAACAATTAAGAGAAAGTTTTATATTGGCGAAATAGCAAATAAACTACTAAAAAGAATAGGGTTTTTTAACATATATTTTTTATAATCATAAACTTGAAAATAAGTTTATATGGAGATCTATCAAATGTTTCTTTGTGTAACTAAAGTCAACCAAATAAAAAGGCCATCGTTATAGATGGCCTTTTCAGTCAAACATTCAACTTAGTTGGATGCTTTACGTTTCATTTGATCGAAGAAATCATCATTGGTTTTGGTTTCTTTCATGCGATCAAGCAAGAATTCCATCGCTGCAAGTTCGTCTTGTGTATGAAGCAATTTACGTAAAATCCAAACTTTACGGAGGTTATCTTCAGACATTAGGCGCTCTTCACGACGTGTACCTGATTTTTTGATGTTCATCGCAGGGAACACACGTTTTTCAGCAATACGACGGTCTAGGGTAATTTCTTGGTTACCTGTACCTTTGAATTCTTCGTAGATCACTTCATCCATCTTACTGCCAGTTTCAATCAACGCAGTTGAGATAATCGTCAGTGAACCACCTTCTTCGATATTACGTGCTGCACCGAAGAAACGTTTTGGACGTTCTAAAGCATGGGCATCCACACCACCAGTAAGAACTTTACCAGATGAAGGGATTACAGTGTTGTAAGCACGTGCTAAACGAGTAATTGAGTCAAGCAAAATCACTACATCTTTTTTGTGTTCAACAAGACGTTTAGCTTTTTCAATCACCATCTCTGCAACTTGAACGTGACGAGCTGGTGATTCATCGAATGTTGAAGCAACCACTTCACCACGAACAGTACGTTCCATTTCTGTTACTTCTTCAGGACGTTCGTCAATCAGAAGGACAATCAAGAAACATTCAGGATTGTTACGAACAATCGACTGAGCGATGTTTTGTAACAACATGGTTTTACCCGCTTTTGGCGGTGCAACGATAATTGAACGTTGACCTTTACCAATCGGAGCAACCAAGTCAACCACACGCGCAGTTAAGTCTTCTGTTGTACCATTACCTAATTCCATTACCAATTGTTCGGTTGGAAATAAAGGTGTTAAGTTTTCGAAAAGAATCTTATTACGTGAGTTTTCGGGTGTGTCGTAGTTAATTTGATTAACTTTTAATAATGCAAAGTAACGTTCGCCTTCTTTAGGTGGACGAATCGTACCTGTAATAGTGTCACCAGTACGAAGGTTGAAGCGACGGATTTGTGATGGGCTCACATAGATATCGTCAGGGCCGGCTAGGTAAGAACCCGCTGCAGAGCGTAAGAAACCAAAGCCGTCCGACAGAATTTCTAGAACGCCATCACCAAAAATCTCTTCGCCGTTCATTGCGTGGCGCTTTAAGATGGCAAAAATAATATCTTGCTTACGGTTACGAGCCATTCCTTCGAGGCCCATAAACTCGGCAATCTTGATGAGTTCGCCAATCGGTTTTTTCTTGAGTTCGGTTAAGTTCATAGGTGGTCAGATAGAATCTAAAATTCTGAGGTACAGGTTGGAAAAGGGAGCAACAAATGTGCCGCAATCATGCAAGAAACGATAGCAATTGGTTTGCACAAAACAATTCAGAGATCTGATTCGTTATATGAAGAGAGATGTGAAAAACAATTCTGTTGCCGAGCGGCATTTTATGTGTTGTGTTGTAAGAAAATGACAGGATTTGAGATCCTTAATTTCTTGAGTAAACAATATAAGAGAGAACACAGCATTTGTCAATTTATCAACCAAAAAAATACGCTGTGTAAAACAGCGTATTTTCGAGTGTTATTATCGAAAAAATATTAGATGTTTTCTTCGATGAAAGCTGTCAATTTAGATTTTGGTGCGGCACCGACTTGGGTTGCTACAACTTCGCCGTTTTTAAACATTAATAATGCAGGAATGTTACGGATGTTGTAGTTTACAGCTGTTTGTTCGCAAGAAGTTACGTCTACTTTAACGATTTTAACTTTGCCTTCAAACTCAGTTGAAAGTACTTCAAGTACAGGTGCAATGGCTTTACAAGGAGCACACCAACCTGCCCAGAAATCTACAAGTACAGGAGTATCAGACTCTAGTACATCGGCTTGGAAGTTTTCATCAGTTGTATTTACGATATTGCCAGACATGGATTTTGCTCCGGAATTAATTTTTAAGTTGACTCTATGTTTATAAGTATTACATAGCCAACTATAACAATGTAGGGGGTTATGTAAATTTTCGACCTGAATGGTCAGTTTGTCTAATGGATGATCACGATGCCGATGATCGTGTATGACTATCATTGCTTCAGATAAAAAATCGATAAGTTCCGCCCGAACTACTCATAAATGGCTTTTAAATTGCATGTATGTGAATTAATCTAAGCACAATTCTGAACAGGTTTTTTTGAATAATGTCTGATTTTTTGATTGATGAAGAATTACTTGCTGCTATCGATATGGGATCGAACAGCTTCCACTTGGCTATCGCACGCGTAGACCATGGTGAAGTGAAAAAAGTTGCATCAATGTCAGAAAAAGTACAGCTTGCCGCAGGTCTAGACGAAAATAAAAATTTGACTGAAGCCGCACAGCAACGAGGATTAGCCTGCCTAGCACGTTTTGTGGGGCGTTTAAATCCTGTACAAGCTAACCGTTTACGTATTGTGGCGACTAATGCCTTGCGTCAAGCAAAAAATGGTCATGAATTTATCCAAAAAGCCGCTGAAATTTTACCAAAACCAATTGAAATCATTGCTGGTCGTGAAGAAGCCCGTCTAATTTATTTAGGGGTTTCACATACTATGGCAAATAGTGGTCGCCGCCTTGTGATTGATATCGGTGGGGGTTCAACAGAGTTGATTATTGGTGAAGAGTTTGAACCGATTCATACAGAATCTGTGCAAATGGGCTGTGTCGCTTTTACCAAAGCGTTTTTTGCTGATGGTGAAATTAACCTGAAAAGTTTTGATAAAGCGGTAAATGCTGCTCGCAAGGAAATCGCAGGCATTGCCAACACTTATAAAGCTGCGGGCTGGGATACTGTTGTCGGTTCAAGTGGCACGATCAAAGCATGTCGTCAGATTTGTGTCAATATGGGCTGGAGCAACGATCAGGAAGAACTGACACGTGACGGTTTATTTAAACTCAAAGATAAATTGCTTAAATATAAGCATGTCAATGAAATGGAATTTGATGGTCTAAAAGAAGACCGTCGAGCAGTTTTGCCAGCCGGCATTGCCATTTTGTATGCAGTCTTTGATGTGCTGAATATCGATAAATTGGTTTATTCTGATGGCGCGTTACGTGAAGGCGTGATGTACGACCTATTGGGACGTTTCCAACATGAAGATGTTCGTGACCGTTCTGTACATGCGTTGATGGGTCGCTACAACGCAGATGTAAAACAAGCTGAGCGTGTGGTAAATACCGCGCAACAACTGTTTAATGGTGTGGCGACCGCACTGAATTTGACCAGTGATGACAGTGATTTACTGCGTCGTGCCGCGTATTTGCATGAAATTGGTTTAGCGATCAGTCATAGTGGTTACCATCGTCATGGTGCTTATTTACTGCAACATTCGGATATTCCTGGTTTCTCACAAATTGATCAAAATCATTTGTCGCATTTAGTAGCGCATCATCGTCGTAAGTTACGCAGTGACGCGCGCATTGATGTGATGAAAGTCGGTGGTAACAAACTTGTTTACTTATGTCTATTGCTTCGTTTAGCAGTTTTATTAAATCATAGTCGCAGCGATGAGATGCTTCCTGCCATTGAATTAAGCGTGGACAATGCGCAACAATGGCAACTTAGTGTTTCTGGTGATGCCAAACAGTGGCCTTTGTTGGTTGCAGACTTGCATGATGAGCAGGTGCAATTTAAGCATTGGGATATTGAACTGAATATCCAGTCGGAACAATTTATCAATTAAGAGACCAGTTAAGTTAGGGATAATGATCGACCTATGAAAAATAAAGCAGCTCAATCTAAAGCCTGGACTACGGTTCAGATCGCACGTCATCCTGAACGTCCGCAGTTTTTGGATTATGTTGGCGAAATTTTTACAGAGTTCGATGCTTTGCACGGTGACCGCCTATTTGGTGATGACGGCGCGATGATTGGTGGTTTGGCTCGTTTAGATGGTCAGCCTGTGATGATTGTAGGTCAGCACCGTGGTCGTAGTACACGTGAAAAATTACAACATAATTTTGGTATGAGTAACCCCGAAGGTTACCGTAAAGCACAGCGTTTATTGGATATGGCCGAGCGTTTTAATCTGCCAGTCTTTACCTTTATTGATACCATGGGTGCGTACCCAGGTGTGGGTGCAGAAGAGCGTGGTCAGGCCGAAGCGATTGCAACTAGCTTAGCTCAGCTTTCTTCACTCAAAGTGCCTGTAGTGGCAACGGTATTGGGTGAAGGTGGTTCGGGTGGTGCGCTCGGTATTGGCGTGGCTGACCGTGTGATTATGCTATCTCACAGTATTTATTCAGTGATTTCACCTGAAGGCTGTGCATCTATTTTGTGGAAAACTGCAGAGAAAGCAGAACAAGCAAGTGAAGCATTGGCATTGACGGCAGATAAATTGCAGAAGATGGGCATTGTGGAATACGTGGTGGACGAAGCGGAGGGCGCACATTTAAACCCTGAAAAAGTCATGCAGGATTTGAAAGTGGTCTTGAAGCAAGCTCTAGAAGAACTGCAACCAATGGATGCAAACGAACGATGCGAAGCGCGTTATCAGCGTTTAATGAAGTTTGGCAGCGACAATTTAGGGCTGACTGCTTAAGTCAAATTCAGGCGCTGCCTGAACAAAGCCGATTTTTAATAGGATGTAGTGGTGGCATGGATTCCATGTTGCTGCTGCATCTTATGTCGTTTTTGTGCCCTGAAAAAATACGGGTGATTTATATTGATCACCAACTACAAGCGTGTAGTCATGCTTGGGGCGAGTTTGTACGCGCTCAGTGTGCAGCGCTGAATCTTCCATTCATCATACAAAAAGTTCAGGTTGCGCAAGGTAACCTTGAAAATCAAGCCCGCTCAGCCCGCTATCAAGCCTTTGTCGAACATTTACAAGCAGATGAAATATTGGTACTCGCGCATCATCAGCAAGATCAAGCTGAGACACTGATGTTGCGGCTACTTTCAGGTGCCGGTGTCCATGGCCTTGCTGCCATGAAAAAATTCGATGTGCGTGAAGATTTTACATTATGGCGTCCGCTATTAGATCTTTCACGTGAGCAAATTTGCCAATGGGCAGCACAGCTGCATGTGCAAAATATTCAAGACCTCACCAATTTTGATACCGACTATGACCGTGCGTGGAGTCGTGAGATTTTGTGGCCGTTACTCAGCGATCGATTTCCTAAAATGCAGCAAGCCTTGAGTCGAACCAGTTATTTGATGCAAGATGCTGATGAAATTTTATATGAGGTGTTGCAGCAAGATTTAGCGGCCTGTGGTTCATCGCAAATGTTATCTTTGGCTGCTTTACAACAGCTCAGTCAGGCACGTCAGCGTCAGTTGTTATCGCACTGGATGAAAGGTGAGGGGCAATATCGTCCAAGTTTTGAAATGGTACAGCGTTTATTTTCAGAAGTGATTGGCTCACGCGAAGACTCGCAAGCGGCATTACACTGGAATGGGTTTTATTATCTGCGCTTTCAACAGCAACTTCATCGGATTGCCAAAGCGGATTATCTTCAAACTGACCCCATTCAAGAGGTTGAGGTTATAACTTGTGTTGCAGGTCAGTGCCACAAGTTGCCTGCCGGACATTTTGTGATTCAACCCTCAGAGGTTGGCTTATCACCTGAATTATTGGGGCAGCAACTGCAGATTCGCCCACGTCTTGGCGGCGAAAAAATTCATTTGTATGGTCGTGTCGGAAGTTGGCCGTTGAAAAAAGCCATTCAGCAGGCGCAAATTTTTCCATGGCAGCGTCATACTATTCAAATATTAAGCCGAGATAATGTTATGCTAGGCGTCTTTACGCCTCAGGGCTTTTGGTTGGCACAGTCTGAATTTTGTACTCAAGCTGGCTGGCAACCGACATTATCTCTTAACGCTAAATCTGCAATATCGGATCTTCAATCATGAGCGCAATTCTAAATTGTAATATCAGTTTCATTGGTGGCGGCAACATGGCACAGGCTTTAATTGGTGGCCTAATTGCACGTGGTGTCCCGACGACACGTATTACAGTTTCAGATCCCGTAGAAAAAGTACGTGAGCTTTTGGCTGAAAAAGATTTGCATGTGACCGATGATAATGTTGCGGCAATTCGAGATGCTGATATTGTACTTTTTGCCGTTAAACCTCAGGTGTTGGCAAAAGTTTTGGCACCATTACAAGGGTTGCTAGAAGGGAAGTTGGTGATTTCAATTGTTGCAGGTGCAGAAATTGCAACGATTTCAAAACTATTAGGCACAGAGCGTATTGTTCGTGTCATGCCAAACACACCTGCTTTAGTTCAAACCGGTGCGCATGGTTTGTATGCAGGTGAAGCGGTTTCGGCTGAAGATCGTGATCTTGCAAGTCAAGTTTTGGCTTCAACTGGTTTAACACTTTGGGTAAACTCTGAAGCGCAGATTGATGCGGTAACAGCAGTTTCTGGCTCAGGTCCTGCATACTTTTTCTATATGATGGAAAGTATGATCCGTGCAGGAAAAAACATGGGCTTGGATGAAAAAGTGGCTACAGCACTCACCTTGCAAACTGCATTAGGTGCCGCACAAATGGCGATTACCAGTGCCAACAGTCCTGCGGAGTTGCGTAAAAATGTAACTTCTCCAAATGGTACCACACAAGCCGCGATTGAAGTATTTGATCGTGCTCAGATTTCACAAAATATTCAGGCCGCTTTAGCTGCAGCGCAAAAGCGTAGCCAAGAGTTGGCACAAGAGTTAAGCGAAAGCACCAAATAATTCGATTTGATTTAGGAAAGTTCAAGTATGGGCTCTGCTCAAATTTTTGGAATCATTATTAACGTTGCAATTTTGCTCGTATTTTTCCGTTTTTTAATGCAGCTTGCTGCCGTGAGTCCATATAACCCTGTGGTTTTGGCAACAGCAAAAGCAACAAAAATTGTCGACATCTTTAGCCGAATTTTCCCAACTTTGGCCAAAGGTCGAGTGAATACCGCAGCATTGGTGTTGGTGGTGATTCTGTATTTGTTAAAAATGTTTGGTTTGATGTATTTGTCAGGCGTGGCGGTGAATAGTCCATTCCATCTGATCATTATGACCTTTGTGACCATGATTCAGGATTTAATCCGTTTCTGTCGTTACTTAATTTTTGCATCGATTATTTTGAGTTGGGTCGTGATGTTTAGCCAGTCACGTTCGCCTTATATTGAAGTGGTTCAAGAGTTGGCAGAACCGCTACTTGCGCCATTCCGTCGTATTCTTCCAAATATGGGGATGATTGACTTGTCACCAATTTTTGCGATTTTGGCATTGTTGGTTGCGGAAACCATTATGAAGCAAGTCGCAATTGCATTATTGACTGGTCTTTAATCTGAGCTAAGACGAGTTAAATTAAAAAGGACGCCGAGGCGTCCTTTTTTGTGGATTTAATATGTGGTGTAAAACAATAAATATCTACGAGGAGATATCTCACCTCCATCCAACCTTCCTCCTAGAGGGAGAAAGGCGTGAATGAACGTGAATGAGTTAGTGTGCTTCGTCCCAGTTATTACCTTGACCCACTTCCACAATCAGTGGAACGGAAATTTTCAACACAGACTGCATTACTTCAGCCAGTTGGGCAGAGAGTTCGTCGGCAATTGCAGCATCGACTTCAAACACCAATTCATCGTGTACTTGCAGTAACATTTTGGCTTGATCTTTCGGTAAGATTTTATCGACGGCGATCATGGCCAATTTAATAATATCCGCCGCAGAACCTTGTAGCGGCGCATTAATCGCTGCACGTTCAGCGCCTTGTTTCACCATTTTGTTGCTCGCCATAATGTCCGGTGTATACAGACGACGACCTAAAATGGTTTCCACAAAACCTTGTTCACGTGCCACTTGGCGAGTACGTTCCATATATTCTAAAACACCAGGGTAGCGTTGGAAGTATTTACCAATATAGTTACGTGACTCTTCGCGAGTGAAACCCAACTGACGAGTCAAACCGAATTCTGACATGCCATAGAGCAGACCGAAGTTCACCGCTTTGGCTTGACGACGTTGGTTGCTGGTCACTTCATCGAGTGGAATACCCAAAACTTCTGCCGCAGTACGTTTATGTACGTCTTGTCCATGATTGAAGGCATCGACCAAGGCATGATCTTGCGAGAAATGTGCCATTAAACGTAATTCGATTTGCGAGTAATCGGCTGCAAGTAATATGCGACCTTCAGGTGCAATAAAGGCTTTACGGATTTGGCGCCCAATATCTTCACGGACAGGAATGTTTTGTAAGTTGGGATCTGTGGATGATAAACGACCTGTAGCTGTTAACGCTTGGTGATAACTGGTATGCACACGATGTGTGTCATTATTCACTTGCTTTAACAGACCATCGGTATAAGTGCTTTTCAGTTTAGAGAGACCACGATATTCCAAAATTAAATCGGTAATCGGATGATCGATTTTCTCTAGAACACTTTCACTGGTACTGTACTGACCTGTAGAGGTCTTCTTACCGCCTTTTAAACCTAATTTATCAAACAGAATCTCGCCGACTTGTTTAGGCGAGCTGACATTGAAGCTTTGACCCGCAAGATCGGTAATTTCGGTTTCTAAATTTTGAATGGTATTGGCAAATTCCACACCAAGTTGGTCGAGGAATGCCATATCTAGCTCAATGCCGTTTTCTTCCATAGAGGTCAGAACACGGGCAACTGGCATCTCAATATTGTGCAAAATATTGATCAGTTCTGGATGGGCTTGTAACTTTTTATCGAGTACTTCATACAGACGATAGGTCACATGGGCATCTTCAGCGGCATAATGGGCTGCCGTTTCGAGCTCAATTTGGTTAAAGGTCTTTTGTTTTGCGCCTTTGCCGGCCACTTGTTCGAACGTCGTTGTGAGATGACTTAAATACAAACGTGCGACATCATCCATTCCATGACGCGTAGCCACAGAGTTGAGGACATAAGAGGCCAACATGGTATCGAAATACCAACCTGCCAAATGAATGCCATGATTTTCTAAGACATGTGCATCATATTTGAGATGATGACCAATTTTTTGTACGTCATTATCTTCAAGTAAAGGTTTGAGTTGATTCAGAATTGTGTCGCGATCAAGTTGTTGCGGCGCATCTTCATAATCATGCGCAAGCGGCACGTAATAGGCATCTTGTGCATCTAAAGCCACCGAGAAACCTACAATCTGCGCCACGCGGTAGTCAAGGCTAGTGGTTTCGGTATCAAAGGCAAAACGCTTTTCAGTACTTAGACGCTTGAATAACACATCCCAATCTTCTTGGGTCAATACCGTGTGATATCGAGCTTCACCGAGTAAATCATCAACACTGGTTTTGTCCGCTTGATCTTCAGCTTCAGGTGCATTGGCAACAGTCGCCGTGGTGTTGATAGCTTTGGCTGCTTGTTTGTAGGTTGCACCATTGGGGTTGTTCGGATGATCTAATGACTGCAGTTGGTTACGGAATTCTAGTTCAGTATATAAATCACGAAGTGCTGGAATATTTGGATCAGCAAGTTTCAAATCTTCGTATTTAAGGCCCATGTCGAGGTCGCAAACAATGCTCGCCAGTTGGTGGTCAAGAGTAATCCCTTCGACATTGTCTTTAATGTTTTGACCGACTTTACCTTTAATGCTGTCGACATTTTCTAAAATGCCACCAATCGAGCCGTACTCAGTTAAAAGTTTCGCTGCTGTTTTTGCGCCAACACCGGGTACACCACGAATGCCGTCAGAGGCGTCGCCCATCAGCGTGAGGTAGTCAATGATTTGATTCGGCCACACCCCAAATTTTTCAAAAACGCCTTGAACGTCCATCGGTTTGTCTTTGAAGCTGTCTTCTAAAGTGACACGCTCAGTAACGAGCTGCGCCATGTCTTTGTCACCAGTGGAGATCAAAACTTGATGACCGGCTGCTTCAGCGCGTTTGGCTAAAGTTCCGATAATGTCATCGGCTTCAGCACCTGGCAACATATGCAGCGGAATCCCTAGAGCACGAATTAATGCATGAAGATATGGAATTTGTTGTGATAATTCTTCAGGCATGCTTGGACGGTCACCTTTATAAATCGGGGACAATTCATGACGGAAGGTTGGTTCAGGTGTATCGAAAATAACGGCCATGTGCGTCGGTTGGATACGACGCATTAATTTTTGGATGGCAGAAATGGCACCTCGGATTGCATTGGTATGCAAACCGGTTGAAGTGGTTAATGGTGGCAGTGCATGGTAGGCACGAAATAAAAAGTATGAGCCATCGACCAAGACAAATGGTGGCATGGATAATTTCCTAATCCTAAAAACGGTTTTATTGTACGTGATTTTTTGCCCGTACGCTGAGTCTAGATTGTATATGTAACTTACCGAATCACTGATGAATAGTTTTAATCCATCGGTCAGGCTCATGTATCATCAAAACATTCAGGAAAATGACGAAGCAGGTATGCTGAAACAGAATAATGAAATCAAGATGATTTGGTTGATGACGCTGATCATGGTAGGGATCGGGGCATGGTATTTAGATGTCCGAATCCTGAGTTATATCAGTGGTATCGGTTTTATGCTCAGTGTGATGAATTATGTCGATGATTTACAGCATGGCGCTGATGCACTGAGCTCATCAAAACAAGCATTTCAAGTGACATCAAAGGTTCCGTTATATATTGCATCGTTATTAACGGTCGTTGGACTGTTAACAGAATTGGGATATTTGGTTGCGATCGGGATTAGCCTGTGGGTTTATTTTTTTCTGCGTTGGCTGAAACGATTAGAACGTCAGCTGCATCTATTGCAAGGACGTGCGCTTCAGTCGCAATCGTGTCATGTGGCTACTTCAATGTCAGCATCGACAATAGACCGTCCTGAAAATTTTGATTCTGACGATACACCATCTGTACATCCCGCGACTGCAATTGGTACAGCTAGACATCAGGCAACATTCAATTCAACGCCTTCTAATACATCATCCAAGTCTGCACCAAATTTATCCAGTCAAATTCAGCAATGGCTTTTCCAAGGTAATCCCGTGTTAAAAGTGGCGGTACTGGTCTTGGTGATTGGCGTGGTGCTATTACTTAGATTTGCCACAGAGCATTGGCAACTAAGCTTGGCCATGAAGCTGTTGATTGTGAGTTTGATCAGTGCTGGTGTTGTCGGACTAGGATATTGGCTGCAAGCCAAAAATCGAAGTTTTGCCTTAGCGCTAGAAGGTCTAGGTCTTGCAGCGCTGTTTTTGACCTTATTTTTTGCCTATTACAATGCCGTGATTGCGGGCTTTGGCATGGCCTGTGTACTGTATGCAGTGCTTATGGCATTGACGATTTGGCTCAGTTTGAAACAACAGTCAGTAGAACTGGCAATCATGGCAATGCTGATCGCCTATCTTGCGCCATTTACCTTGCCTGTTCGTGATGCAACTGCAACGGAATTCATCGCCTATTATCTTGTGATTAATATTGCTGTTGCGGTCATGAGTACTTTAAGACCGTGGAAATATCTGAATCAAATCGCATTTTTGATGACGGTGATTATGGGTGGTGGATATGCTTTTTACCACGGATACACCACCGAACGTCAGATGATGAGCGTGCTGGTTTTAGCCCACGCTGCGATTTTTATCTGGCTAGGTTTTCGTTTTAGCCAGTTATTGGCGAAACAGGATCTTGCGCATTTTCAACTCAAACCTGCCTTGGATATTGCACTGATTTTTGCTGCACCACTGCTTGCTTATCTGGCATTGTATTTGATGTATTTTGAGGAAACCGTATGGCAGGCGGGGTATAGCTTGCTATTTGCAGCGCTTTTTGCCGCACTGTATAGCATCAGTAAACGTAGTGCTGTGATCCCACTGATTGCACAAAGTTATTTGAGTTTGACCTTAATTTTCTTGGCATTGATTCCACCGATAGTATTGAAAGAGCAGTGGAGTGTGGTCGGTTGGGCAGTTGAAGGTGCATTGATATTTATATATGCCCTATACAAGCAGTCCAATATCAGCCGTTATTTAGGCATGGCGCTCTTGGTGATGGCGGGTTGTTCAAGTCTGTATTATTTGGTTCAACTGCCACATTTCCCTGCACAGATGTATTGGGGCGTGTGTTTGAGCTATTTGGCGGCCATTATCGTGACGCATGCTGTTCCTGCATTTCATAAACAGCTTTCAAGTTCGAGTATTGCCTTTCAATGTGTGCAAATGCTCTCAGCAACTACTATGTTCACCATGTTGCTCTTAGATTGGCTGCAGAGTAGTCATCAATTGGCCTTGAGTTTATTGATTGTCAGTGTGGCCTATCTGTTGGTGAATGAAGGCTTGTTAAAACGAAAAGCTTCGTGGAGTTGGTCCATCATTAAGTGGACCGGTCTAGTGCCTGTTTATGTGATGGGGCTGTACCAAGTTATTTCAGTGAGTGAGAACGGTCAGTTAATTTGGCATTCAACGATGGAGCAGATTTATTTTGCATTCGCTGGGCTGAGCTTGACGCTGCTTTGGCTACGACCATTACTCGGTGTGCGTGAAGAAAAAGAATGGGTCAGTCTCGGAATTTTGAGTAGCTTGGCGTGGACCAGTCTGACGCTGATACCCAGTATGCCGTATATCAGTGTGGTAATTTTGCCGCTGATATTTTGTGCATGGTGTTATTGGCAAGCGCAGCAACCGGTCTGGAAAATGTTTTGGCAGGCTCGCAGTAGCTTGCTTTTAAGTTTGGCTTGGATTATTTGTTCACAACTCTTTAGTCAGCAGGCCTTTGTGGGATATATCTTGCCGATACTGAATCCTTTTGATGCAGTGAGTTTGCTGTTGTTAGCGGCTTTTTTATGGATGTTGAATCAACAGTTAAAAGCTGGTTTAGATCGTAGCTTGGCTGCCGTGTTGAGTGTCCTAGGGCTACTTTGGTTAAGTAGCTATGTTGTGCTCCGTGCCTTACATAGGTATCTGGATACACCTTATAACAGTTTAGACATTTGGAGTGATGCGACCATTCAACTCAGTTTTACCGTGCTGTGGGTGTTATTGGCTTTGGTGAGTATGCGCTTTGCCAGTCAGCGCCAATTACGTTCAGTTTGGCTGCTCGGCGGCAGTATTTTGGTCTTGGTGACGTTGAAATTGGTCTTGCTGGATTTATCTCATGTCGGCACACTCATGCGAGTGATTTCGTTTATGGCGGCAGGTTTTGCCATGCTTTTGATTGCTTATATTGCCCCCATGCCGAATGACAAGATTGAGCCATGATGAAGTTCTTAAAGGTACGAAATCACTAAGCTGTACAGGTCGATGGCTATAATAGTAGATGATAAAAAAACCCTGCACATTTGAAGATATGCAGGGCTTTTCATATCAAGTCTATAAACCATTATTTGAGTTGAGGTTCTCGTTGGATCTCTTGTGCATTGGCATATTGATCGACGTCGGCATTGCTTGCTTGCGTAGAAAGCGGGTGGTCAACAAAACCCATTTTCGGTACAGGAATTTCAATTTTATTTTCTACAAAGGCATTGCGAATCCGTTCCTGCATTTCATCACGGACTTTTAGGAAATTCTCTCTTTGACACCAAATAGCAAAAAGCAGCTCAATGGAAGATTCACGAAAGGCAGTGACGGTCACGGCAGGTTTAGGATCGGCCAAGACCAATGGATATTTACTGACGGCATCTAATAAAACTTCACGGACTTTGATGATGTCTTCATGAAAGTTAATTGCAAGGGTAATTGGAATGCGCCGTATTGGAAACTTAGACAGGTTATGTACAGGTGCCCGAATCAGTTGTTCATTCGGCAAACGGACATAGACATTGTCCTGCGTGAGTAATTTGACCGACAGTAAATCAATCGAGATTACTTCACCTTCAATGGTATGCCCGCGAATCAGTGTCAATTGAATGGTATCACCAACCTCAAAAGACCCTTCACCGATCAAGAACATCCCGCTGATCAGGTTGGATGCGGACGTTTGCGAGGCAAAACCCAGTGCGACCGTTAAAATACCTGCTGCACCCAAGAAGACGCTGAGTTTAAAGCCGGCTTCTTTTAAACTGGCCATCACAAAGATTAAAAAGATGAAATAGAAAATCCCGCGACGCCAAACCAACTGCTGATGAGCATTGAAACGCATACCCACAGTGCGGATAAAGGTGTTTGAGATAAAACGTGCAATCAGAAAGCCGATGACTGCCAATAAAACAGCCACCAATAATTCTGTCAGCCGATCAGTATTGAGATTGGCGACCATTCCTTTTAGGCTGCTGGTAATTTCTGTCGAAATATTTAAATCTGCCATGGCTCACCGTTAGAAAAATGAATCAAACATATTGAACAGCACATTGGCTGACTCGCGTGGCGGATGTAGATAAACAACGTCACCTGCTTGTGGCGGTGTACGGTTTTCAATTTTGACCCGCGGCGGTTTGTCATGACCTTCATGCACGACTCGAATTTGTGAAGTCCATAAACGTCCTGTACTTTCACTATAAAATAATGGCAAAGCCGGTACAGGGACATTCATACGGTCAAAACGAATCTGTTGATTACTCACGTTATGAAACTCAATAGGGGTTACTGCACGAAAAGCACGAGGTTTGAGTTGTTTAAGTTCTGTACGACCATCAACTGCTGTGGCATAGCAAATTTCACCCATTCGATGGTTCGGACCAAACCAGGTATCTTTTGGTAGAATCACAGGTATATCAAACAAAGGTTCTCTAAGACCTTCGACAAAGCCAGCAATCCACAGCGGTGTGCTGATATACAGCGTTCCGCGCTGTCCCGCTGGAATATAAATCGGATCGACCGGTTTAATCACCACAGACCGATCTGCCAAACGTGGCATGATTTGAATTTTGTCATGCGTCTGGCGGAACATATAACGTTCCATTTTAATGGGTTGTGGAAAACCAAATTCAGGGTCTTGTATCGGATGCCATTGCTGCTCATAGTCAAACTGAAAGGTCGGGCGATGGTATTCCATACGCCACTCTTGCATGCCGCGCGTCACACGAAACAATAAAGACCCAAACTGCCAACTGCGCGGGTGATTCAGTTCAAATTGATATTCCCCCCACCATTTACGTTTTGGGGATTCCTTTTCAGTCAAATCATTTTCTAATGGCAATGCGTATATCCCTTGTCCTGATAAATCCTAAAAACAGACTTCACGCTGTCAGATGCTTAGAGTACACTCAAAACAACTTTTTTCATCATTATAATGCGTGATGCAAGTACTTAAACAATTACAAATACCATATAGTTTTGCCAAACGTCATGGCGTATTGCTTCGATATGAGGGTGATCAAGCTTTTATTGTGCGTCGTGACAGCACGCCACTACTGGCTTTGCAAGAAGCACGTCGCTATTTAGGGCATCCTGCACAATATCAATTATGTAGTGAGCAAGAGTTTAATCAATTACTCAGTGCAAGCTTTGCCGGAGACACCGGTGAGTCTCAACAAGTGGCAGCGGGTCTGGAAGATCATCCTGATTTACTTAGCCTTGCGGACTCTGTGCCAGAAGCTGAAGATTTGATGGATCAGGAAGATGATGCGCCGATTGTACGCTTAATCAATGCTTTATTGTCGGAAGCAATTCGTGTTGGAGCTTCAGATATTCATATCGAATCTTTTGAAAAAAAGCTGTCTGTCCGCTTACGTGTTGATGGTCAATTACGTGAAATTGTGCAGCCTCGTCGTGAACTTGCGCCATTGTTGGTGTCACGGATCAAAGTCATGGCCAAACTCGATATTGCAGAAAAGCGAATTCCACAAGATGGTCGTATTTCTCTGCGTTTGGCGGGCCGTGAAGTCGATGTTCGTGTATCAACCTTACCGTCTTCGTATGGTGAGCGTGTGGTGATGCGTTTACTCGATAAGCAAGCTGGGCGTTTAAATATGACCCATTTGGGCTTGATGCAACATGACTATGATCGACTGAAACAACTGGTGCATCGTCCGCATGGCATTATTCTTGTGACTGGGCCGACAGGCTCGGGTAAAACCACCACTTTATATGCGGCATTGTCCGACCTGAATGACGGCTCAAAAAATATTTTAACCGCTGAAGACCCAATCGAATATCAACTGGAAGGTATTGGGCAGACTCAGGTCAACACCAAAGTGGATATGACTTTTGCCCGGGCTTTAAAAGCCATGCTGCGACAGGATCCAGATGTGGTGATGGTGGGTGAGATTCGTGATTTGGAAACAGCAGAAATTGCCGTGCAAGCATCCCTTACGGGTCATTTAGTCCTTTCAACCTTGCATACCAATACCGCGATTGGTGCAGTAACGCGTTTAAAAGACATGGGGATTGAGCCGTTTTTACTTGCCAGTTCTTTAATTGGTGTGATTGCCCAGCGCTTGGTTCGTACCTTATGTCCACGTTGTGCAACATGGCATGAAGCGGATGCTTTTGAAACAGAAATTTTCCGCCATTTAGATGTCGGCACTGAACTGAAGTTACCGCAACCCAAAGGTTGTGAGCACTGTTCACATACCGGATTTATCGGGCGTACTGCCATTTATGAAATTGTCCCGGTCGATGATCAAATGCGCCGTCTAGTGCATGGCAATGCTGCGGAATATGAAATTGAAACCTATGCGCGTAAACAGTCGGGTTCTATTCGGGATGATGGTTTGCGCAAAGTGTTGGCCGGTAAAACCACATTGGAAGAAGTGCTTCGAGTCACCAATGAAGCGGCGGAGTAGAGAGTTTTTCTGTAATTTTTAAATATAAGATGTACTTATAAAGTGCATCTTATATTTTGGTAGGTATGAAATTAGCTTATTTTTCTAAAATCTCTTTTATTTCCATTTCTAATCTTTCATAGAATTGATCTAAAGTCATATTCTTAAAAAATCTATTTCTATTTACATATGGCAAAGCTTCCTGCATCAATTGATTATATAAAGGATCATTAACATACTTTGCTAACACTAAACGTGAGATAGCACCTAGACCTGTGATATATTCTTTTTCATCTCCATGATTCAACCACTGATTTAAAGTTTCCAGATCTTTATGTTTTTCTTCATCATAAATTAAAAAATCATAAACTTGTTGTAACACGTGCTGCAATTGTTGTGGATCATTAAAATGAATTGCTTCCCCCTCTATTCCATGAATATTGGGTAAATACTGCAAGGTATGATCATCTATAAAATGTTGGCGTAGTATACGGATTGCTTTTTCTGATGAAATTTGAATATAACTTCCCAAAGCAATTTGGCTATATGCTAAAACATTTTTTTTACTTGAACATAGTATTAATATACCTTCATATATTTGATCATTAAAATCTCGATGATATATAGTTTCGTTAAATTGATTTTTTTTTCTCTGCTTTATAAAATTTAAAGATTCTTTATTTAAATCTAACCACTGATCTGCAAAAATACTGAGCTTCTCTTGTGTTTGTGGTATAGCTTTAAATTGTAATAACTGTTCTCTTGATACTGCTTCGACAGAGCTTAACATCTGTTCAATACTTTTCTGATCGGGGAAAATAACATCCCGACTGAAAAACACATAATGCTTTGCATCAAAAGCAACGAGATTATGCTTGCGCAATGTTTCGACCAATATTTTATAAAGGTATTTACTTTTTTCCTGCAAATATTCAATCACAAAAACATTCGTAGAAAAGTTAAAGAAGCCCTTTACATTACTAAAGAACTGGATAATTTCTTCATCGAAATTTTCTGCAAGTTCAGGATTAGTCACAATACTTTCAACTTCAATGAGCCAATTTTTCAGATTTTCTGTAAAACCTAAATCTTGAGGATTGGTTGCAAAATATTCTGCCTGTTCTAATGTAGAAATTGTTGTTTGAAAATGATGCTGTTCAGCATCCCATACATAAAATAACGCAGACATTTCTTATAAACTCGGTTTTAATTATTCGTCTTATCTTATTTATGTTTGAAATATAAGGCTATATTTTTTATAAAATTTATTTTGATAATTTAGGAAGCTACCCTAAAACATTTTGTTTTAGGGTAGGAGTTCATCAGGTAATCGCATTTAACGTTACATTGATATTGCCACGTGTTGCATTGGAATAAGGGCAGACAATATGTGCAGCATCGACCAGTTTTTGGGCTTCTGCCTGATCCATCCCTTCTAAATGAATATTTAAGGTCACTTCAATACCGAAACCGGTCGGGATCGGACCAATACCAACTTCACCTTCAATATAGGCATCTTGAGATATATTTAATTTATCGCGGTTGGCAACAAATTTCATCGCACCTAAAAAACACGCTGAATAACCAGCGGCGAAGAGTTGTTCAGGATTCGTACCATTACCTGTACCCCCCATAATTTTCGGCACAGCCAATTGAACATCTAAATGACCATCGGATGTCGTTGCACGACCATCACGACCACCAGTGGCTTTTGCATGGGCTGTATAAACTGCTTTTTCTAAAGTCATTTTTCTAATCCCTCAGATGATGGTTCAAAATCATATCGTGGGGGATTTTGTTTAAATAATATTCAGTTTTTTTGTAATTTTATACAGAGTGAAAATCAATATTGAACCAAAACACGGTGCTGCATCAGTGGCATTGATGCACGAATCTGCTGCTGTTCGTCTAAGTCAAAAGGAAATGTGAGTAGTTGAGCGCCTTCTTCTGCGGTGATTGCTAAAATTTGACCACGGCTGTTGCTTGCTCCAGCATGACCCCAAGTTTGACGCTTTTCACCATGCCAGCCTTGTTGTGCGGCACCTAATACAGCACATTGACTATCCATGGCACGAGCTTGCAGTAACAACTGCCAGTGCATTTCACCCGTGGTATAAGTAAAAGCTGCAGGCGCCGTTAAAATGTTTGCACCTTGGCTACGAAGTTTCAAAGCCAGTTCAGGAAAGCGCAAGTCGTAGCACACCATCAGGCCAATATTGCCAAAAGGTGTTGTTGCAACTACGGTTTCAGTACCAGGTTCAAAAAATTTTGATTCTTGATAGCCACCGACAGCGTCACCAACTTGCACATCAAATAAATGAATTTTGTCATAACGTGCTTCGGTATGTTCAGGGCTGATACACAGGCTAACAGTACGGACACGGCCATCTTGAATGATTGAACCATCTGGACGATAAGGGCATGGGAGTGTGCCCGCAACAATCCAAAGTTGATAACGATGTGCGAGTTGTTCTAGTCGCTGCTGAATACTTTCAAATTGCGCCGCGGTTTCGCGTTGTTTACCTGCGGCAAAGCAGACAAAATTTTCAGGAAATACAATGAGACTCGCACCTTGAGCCTGACATTGTTGCATCAATGACTCGATCACTTTGAAGTTATCTTCAATGTCATTTTGAGAATTCATTTGTGCAACGGAAAGTAAAGTCATGCGAAGAGGGTCTCTGCTGTGATTAACCTAAATTAGACATTTTGCTGCTTGGGTTGCTCTAGATTATCCTGCTCTTTTTGCAGTTGTTTGACCAAAGGCTCAAACATATTTTGGTTGCTATCATTCAGTTTCATCAGCGTTTTGTGTGCATCTAAAACCGTATTCAGCATATTGCTATGGGTAATGTGTTCTTCCATAAGTGCGCGAGTGCATACACTTGGATCACCACAATAATTCAAAATAACAAACACTTGACCTAAACCCATGCTATTGGCAAGCGTTGTGATATCAGAGTTTGTAGACAACATTACCGCTTGGATATGGTGAACTTGTTTGAGCTTCAAACCCAGTTTCGCCAAAATGCCAAGAACAGTACTATCGATAAATGTCGTTTGGGTTAAATCAACGATTGCACCGACGACATTTTGTTGCTGTTCAATTTTGTTTAATAACTTGTCTAGACTAATACAAGATTGGGCACGCACTTCGCCAATAAGCTTAAAAATATGCGTTCCGTTCAAGCTTGCATATTCAACATGACCTGTTGACATATAAATGCCATTTGCAGAGAAGGATAGTAAATTATCCCATAGGGGCACAGCTTACTCAAGTAGCCGAGTATGATCAGAAAGTCGTATTTGGTTTAAGTAATTGATTTCGTGATTAATTGATTCGACGTAAACTTAGGATGGCAATATCGTCAGCAACATGGTCTGGTGCTTGAAATGATTGATTTTGCAAGTGATAAACCAATTGACCTAGCTGTTCATTCAATCCACCGTCAAAAGGTTCGAGTGCGCCATCGGAGCAAATTACAAAGCGAGAATAACGATTTAAGATAAATTCAAACTCTTCAACTTCTAGGTCTTCAGTTAAGCCGAGTGGGAAGCTGCTGGTATTTAAAATTCGCGCAGGAAGACCGGGTTCAAATAAAATGGCCGGCGGATAATGCCCTGCACTAGACCATTTCAAGACATGCGTATCGAGATTGAGTATCCCAGCAATCATGGTAATGTGCTTTTCAATATTTTCTTGAACCAGCATGCCATTGAGCTTTTTGATGAGTTCTCTCGGGGTTTTTGAACGACCGTGGAAAGCAGCCATCCATGAGGTCAGTAAACTACTCGTTACCCCATGACCAGACACATCTGCGAGATAAAACATAATTTCTTTATCGCTGATTTTCCAGTAATCGTACCAATCACCCGATAAATAAGCAGAAGGTTGGAAGAATGTTTCAACTTTATAATTGTGGAGTTCGATTGGATTTGGCAGTAAGCGTTTTTGCAAATCTGCAGCAGAAGGGAGGTCGCGGCTGTCTTGATTGCGTTTGTATTGCGCATCAATTTTAGTGAGTGCTGCTTGGAGGTTAGTTGGAATATGATCCCACACCCATCCTGCTAAAGCACCTTGTTGCCACGCTTGAGCCAATGCAGCGCCCTCATGCTCAAAAGCGAGCACAATGGTAGGAAGTGTCCATTGGTGATTTAAAAAGTCGGCAACATCAGCAATTGCAATGATCGTTGGATCATACAAGTCTAGATCTTCAATGTTAATCATTTGTACGCTAGGAAGCGCATCAAGTACCTGATCTAAATATGGAATATCACGAGTAGGTTGAATGAAATACATAAAGAATTAGATGAATCCTTCGATAGACAATAAGTGTACTATAGCAAGCTAATGATGGCTGGAGGGAAAAACCACACCAGCCAATTGAAAAATTTTATTTATTCAGTTGTTACCGTGTCGGTATCATCTGAACTGCTATCATCAATGAAATCGGTAGAATCATCAGATGAAACATCTGTTGAATTATCTTCAGATTCATCAATATCGTCATCTTCTTCATCAATAAATAAGTTTTCTTCAGCAATACCTTTTTTCTCGGCAATAGAATAGTTCAGGCGTTGCAAATAGATATCACGAATTTGAGCGTATTTATCGCCTTGCAATACACCTTCGATATCCAGTAATTGAGCGCGAGTATCAATTCCACGTAAAGTTTGCTCAGACCAGTAAGCTACATCATGACCATCAAGCATATATTTCTGTGGACGTCCTTGACTATCTACAGCTAGACCAACGGTTTGGCGCAATGTGCTTGGGCCAAGCACTGGTAGAACAATATAAGGACCAGAAGGAATACCGTAATATCCTAAAGTTGCACCAAAATTTTCATCTTCGGTTTCTAGGCCTAGGCGACTCGCAGGGTCAGCAAAGCCTAAAGTTGTCAGTGTATTAACAGTAAAGCGACCTAGACTTTTTGCGGCACGTGTCGGTCGTCCTTGGATGAGTTGGTTAAACGCATTCCAAGGTTCGCCTAAATTTTTACGGAATAAACGATAAGATTCACGAATATCCTTTGGAGTTTTTGCGACATATTGCACAGCAGCAGGGCGGGCAATATGGACATCTAAATAATCATTAAATGCGTAAACTTTCCGGTTGATCGGTTGGAAAGGGTCTTTATCTTCTTCTGATTGTGCTGCATTCGCATTAACAGATAATTTTTTTGCAACTTCAGATGACTTGACCATCGCAGCATGCGCAAGTTGTTGTGTTTTTGATTTATTGGCAGCTTCTGAATCTTGAGCAACAGGTGCTGAAGCTTCGTCATTTGCAAATACAGGTGTTGTTACGACAAGTGACAATAATCCTGCATATAAAAAAGAAGTTTGGCGCATATATAGTCCTGACGCTTTTAGCGCGGCAAAATGTTTGCCGTATAATAAGTAAAAACGTTCAAATAATCCTGATTTATTACTATTAAACCAAATTTGATCAAAATATGAATGAAAAAATGTAATTTGAGCGAAAAATGTGCGCTCAAAATAATTATTTAAAAAAAGGTGTTGCGTTGGATCAGAAATGCTGTAGAATGCACATCCATCGGCGGTGATGAAGATTAAAACTTCTGATAAAACAATGACTTCGTTGAATTGATTAAGTTGGGTTTTATTTGATAAGTTTAAATAATTTGAATTACCGGTTGACTCTTTAGAAATAAAGAGTAATATAGCCGACCTAGCTTGCTGGTGACGAACCAACAAGAAGATCATTAAGAGATTATGAAGAACAACTTGTGTGGATTTTTACTGATTGATCGATCGAAAT
>NZ_VPCB01000017.1:0-63007 GCF_013418435.1 Acinetobacter sp. YH12142
ACTTAGGACCTTGGGTCTTTTGAATCGACGTGAAGTTCTCGATGTCCATGGTATCCATGACCTGACCGCCCATGCGTTCAGCCACGATACCGGTTTTAATGCCTTTACGTGCTGCATAGATTGCAGACGTATTACCTGCAGGACCACCACCAATCACAAGAACATCAAAGGCATCTTTGGCATTTAACTTTTCAGCATCTTTCGCTGCAGAGTTAATATCCAATTTGGCAATGATTTCTTCCAAGGTCATACGACCTTGACCGATGTGGTTGCCGTCTTGGAATACCATTGGTACAGCCATGATTTTGCGTTCTTCCACTTCTTCTTGGAAGAATGCACCATCAATCATGGTTGCAGTTGTACCTGGGTTGTAAATTGCGATCAAGTTAAGTGCTTGAACCACGTCAGGACAGTTATGGCAGCTTAAAGATACAAACACATCAAAGTCAGTTTTAAGACCTAGACCTTTGATAGTGTTCAGTACTTCGTCAGAAACTTTCGGTGCATAACCTGAAGTTTGTAGCAAAGCTAGAATCAAAGATGTGAATTCGTGGCCCATCGGTAGACCTGCGAAGAATACGCGTGGAGTTTCACCTGCTTTTGCAATACCAAAACTTGGCGCACGGCTGTTGTTACCGTCAAAACGTGCAGTCACTAAATCAGATAAGGCAGCAACTTCAGTTACCAATTCTTTAATTTTGTCTGATTTGTCCGTGCCGTTTAAAGTCGCGACGATTTCAATCGGGCCTTCAAGGCGTTCAAGTAAGGTTTTTAATTGAGCAGAAGTATTTTGATCTAACATTGCTAACGTCTCCAGAGGAGTAAATTTATTTGATGAGAGAATGATAGAACAAACCATTAAATAGGTGAAACGGTTTGTTTTTATAAAATTAATCGGTTTTACAAATCAAATGATTAAATTTCTTTCTAAATCATAAATATATGGACGTATATTAACATTAAAATGATTTATTTCGTACACACATATCGTGATAAATCCCTCATTTTTTAATTTTTTATTGAAATTACACCAACCCTATACAAGACCCAACGCACGCCCTGATCAATTACAAAATCTTTATAAAGCTTTAAGTTTCATTTCAGCAAGTCGGCATTAAATCAAATGAAATATCAGGTGATTTGACTGCTTTTGAGATCCATCAATAAAGCCGCAATCTATTCCTTGCATCAATCAGCCATCGATCTACATGTATAAAAATCAACAGTGAGCAGAATAATGAAAATTGAATTTGTCTTTGATATTGTTTATCCCATGAGTTATGTGGCGTTTCAAAAGTTGAAGCAAAACTGGAATGAACATACCGCAACGCGTGTAGAGCTATTGCCGATTCAGCGTGTTCCTGAAATTCCTGAACAAGGCTTAGATGTGCTGCAGTATTTAACCGATAAGTATGGCGCGAGTGCCGCAAATCGAAAACTCGAAATGACAAAGTTTGCCGCTTATAGCGAAGATGTGATTGTCAATATTGAACACATGAAACGTATGCCAAACAGTCAACTGGCACATCAAGCTATATTGGCCTTGGACAATATTCTGGACCAATATGCCCTGACCCAAGCCCTATTCCATGCATTATTTGCACACGGTCAAAATATTGCTGATATTCACGTTTTAAAAAGCATCATTGAAGGCATTGGTTTAGATGGCTCAAAAGTACTGCGCTCAATTCAACATAAAGATATTGCAGACCGTCAGCATGAAATTACACAGTATGTAAAATCAAAGGGACAGCACCCCATTCCTTTTTACCTCGTGGATGGCGAAGTGAATGATCAGACTTTTTCTACACAGGAACTCCGACAACTTTTTCATCGCGCAAGTTAATCTACCCCAATATCAAAAAATCCCCATACAATGTGATGGGGATTTTTATTCTGAGTAATGCAATGATCTAAAAAGAAAATAGGCGTGTTAATGAAGTCCCTGCTCAATTCGATTTATCCGTGATTTGAACTGCTGAGATAGTAGATACAAAATTAAGCTCAAAACCAGTGTGAGTACCATCACGACGATCAACACCCAACGTACAACAACTTCTACTACATTGGCTTGCTGAACTTGTTTTTCCACGCTTTGCGCCATCGGTGTCATGGTTTTATCAAATAGCTGATTTTGCATCGCCCAGAGCTGTTCAGGCTGAAAACCGTATTCACGGAATTTTGCTGGATTTTGTTGCTCGGCATTGATTAAGGATTGCACCAAAGGAATTGCTGTCGCACGATCTACAGGCTTATGCATCAAAGCAGCTTGTGCAAGTAAATAGGCTTGCACGGGTTTTGCCAATTGTGCATCTTCCATCTCGAAAGCCAGCTGGCTTTCTTGAATATTTTTTTCATAATGTACCAATTTTTGATCTGCTGCACGGTCATCATGATTAAGGTCATATTGCACATACGTTAAGCCTGACCAAAGCACGATAAACGATAAAATCCAGCCGACAAATTTCAATACAAAAGATTGGAATCGAATTCTAAAAAATTGAAATTTCTTTAGAAATCCAACCAAGAAAAATGCGCCAATAAATGAAACGATAAGTTTGAGAAATAACCAACCAATAAAGGATAAAAAATTTGAAAAATAGTCGGAGGACTCACCGAGTTGATATGCCAAATCACCTGCACTAACAGGGATATGCAGTTGCTGTACGCTAGAACTTAGGCCAAAAAAACTATAGACCATATCATGCTGAATAAACAGCATCACAGCCGAAACGATCAGCACAGAAACACTGGTTAAGGTCAATAACGTCAAATTGCGTTGACGCTTCTTAATGGTTTGAAGCCCAGATTCCAGTTGCTGCGGATTTAGCGCATATTCATCAATGGGAGGCAAAGACATACTCCTTCAGATTATATTTTCACCTCCCTCATAGCCTATGAAGAAGGGTTTGAACCACTCGATTCAATCACCAAATGATTCAAATTGTTTTGTAAGGCACGAATACGTGTCGTTGCTTCTTCACGCTTTTGCACACCTTCTTTCTGAATTTGAATCACATCATTAACAGTTTTAATGAGGGTATTTTGCACATGTTCAAGTGTTTCGATATCAATCACTGAACGCTGATTGGCTTTCGCTGTATCGACAGAGTTTTGATGCAATAAATCTGCATTGCGTTTTAATAGGTCATTGGTCGCATCATCAATGCTATTTGCCAATTGCACGCTGTTCTTTTGTTCTTGCAATGAAATCGCCAAACTAATTTGGTTTTTCCATGCAGGTAATGTGATGTTTTTAATTGCGTAAAACTTATCGACCAACATCAAATTGTTGGATTGAATAATGCGAATCATCGGCAAGGTCTGCATCGCAGACTGTTGCAAGATCTGTAAATCACTCACACGTTTTTCAAGATTATTTGCCAAATGATTGAGGTCATAGATTTTTTGCGTAGTGGTTTGATCTTGAACTTGAGTGGTTAAGCTTGCAATTTCCTGTTGAATTTCTTGCTCTTTCAACTTACCTGCGGCGATATACACCCCTAATTGTTTATATTCGTCTTGTACGCCTTCAAACATTTTATCTAAGGTATTTACACGCGCTTTTAAGCCATTTTGCGAAGTTTCAATTTCTTTGACCAAAGCATCAATTTGCTCTTTGGTGGTATTAAAGTGCTGATCAAAACTTTGCTTGGCACCTTTAAATTTACTCAGTAACCCACCAAAAAATCCTGAGCTTTTAGATTTATTTAAAATGCTCGTAGTGTTTAGCTGCTGTGCGACTTGTACCACCTGATTGAGCTTTTGACCTGTCGCATCTAGATCTTTATTTTGCACCAAATTTAATAATTCATCGGTATAGGTCGACGTCTTGGTGGCAATGTTTTTACCATATTCAGCAACACTATTATGACTTAAATCTGCCAATTCCTTACGTGCAGCTTCGACTTCGTGAAAATCGGAAGTTTGTAAGCCAATTTCCTGCAAATTGAGTTGCTGAAACTTTTCTTCAGTCAATTCTTTGCTAACTTCAACGGGTAAATTTTTGGCATCTAAATCGGTCATAACTCACCTTATATTTCTAAGACTTAGAGGAATTCTCTAATGATTTTTTTAAAGTTTTAATCAAATTTTCACGGCTATTATCAAGCTTTTCCAATGAACTTGTCGAGTTACTTTGACGACTTTGTTTCACATGATATTGCCATGCTGGAATCAACACCTGCTGAGCTTCCTTATATCGATCTAATAAACCAAAAGAAAGCTGCTGAGAAAGCTGCATTTGTGTAATTGCAATATCATTACTGGCTTGTAAGGTTTGCAACGTATTCACCTTTTTCGATAAGCGTTCTGCAAAGTTATCAAGCGGATGCTGATTTTTAACAAACTGTGGGTATTCCAGCAAAAATTCTTCAGCCGCGACGATATAGCGCGCCATTTGCTCACGTAAACCCTGTAATTGATTAAAACGTGCTTGGGACTTTTGAATTTCTAACTGTAATTTTTGGCTCAGATGATTTGCCCGATCAAGCAATTGATCCAAATTTTTATAATATTCAACTTGTCCTGAACCGTACTCCAAATCAATGCCTAACCATTTTTGCAAGGCATTAAATTTGCGTGTTTTTAAATATTTTTTTGAATTGGCTAAGGCTTGAATCAACTGCTCAATGGTTTGACTAAGTTGCTTCGTCAACTGAGGGTCAACACCATCTAGCAGTACCGACTGTGCTTGAATTAATTGATCTGCATAATGATTTAGACGATATTGATCGGTCAGTAATGGCACAAGGTCATTCCGCTTAATCGAAAGCACTTCCGCCCGATCTACCGTAATATCCTTTAACGGCACCAATACATCAATTTGTGACATAGCCAATTAAACTCAATAAAATCATTTTTATACTACAAGTTTTGCCATAAAAGTCTTGTAGTATTTTGCAAAAAATACATCTATTTCATCAGTCAAATTTCGCCATCAAACTCAACCGTTGCCTATAGATCCGCCTAAGCAGCTATACAGCATCATTTCCACTGATATGATGACCTACACAGATGAATTCAAGCTTAAGACACCCAAAGATTCAATCTAGATTTAAATTAAACAACTGACTCTACATGAATTATTATCAAAATTATCGTAAAATTTAATTCATATACTTTAGAACCAAATAATAGATCAATAATTTTAGAGGCTTAAATGGAACGTTTTTTCCATAACACAATGTATGCAGCACGTTGGATTCTGGCTCCCGTGTACTTTGGTTTATCCTTTGCACTGCTACTGCTCGCGATTAAATTTTTCCAAGAAGTCATTCATGTCCTTCCGCATATTTTAGAATATTCAGAAGCTGACCTGATTTTAGTCATCCTCTCTTTGGTCGATATGACTATGGTGGGCGGACTGATTGTGATGGTGATGTTTTCTGGCTATGAAAACTTTGTTTCCCAACTGAAAATAAATGAATCGACCAATCGCTTGAACTGGCTCGGTACTATGGATGCCAATTCATTAAAACTCAAAGTTGCAGCATCAATCGTGGCAATTTCTTCGATTCATTTATTACGTATTTTTATGGATGCGAAAAACATCCCCAATGACAAAATCATGTGGTACATCATCATGCATTTAACCTTTGTTTTTTCCGCTTTTATGATGGGTTATTTAGATAAAATCAGTAAGCACTAATCTATGTAAGGTCAATGAAGCCATTTGCGATTATGGCTTCTCGTCAAATTTAAAATCTAGTTATTCATCGAGTTCACTCATTCGCCTTAAACGATCAAGATCCAATATCACGATTTGTCCATAATTCCACGCGATCACCTGTGTTTGAACAAATTGCTGTAAATGTTTATTCAACGTTTGGCGTGAAATATTAAATGACTCTGCAAATTCCTGCTGACTGAGTTTCAGGGGAATTTCCTGCCGACATCCATATTGCTCATAGAGTCGAATCAAATGTCTAGCAATACGCTGCTCTAGCGTTGCCGTTCGCAAATAACGATTATGCTCAAACATCAAATACATGCGTCGACTGAGAGATTGCACGACATTCCAAAGCGCCTTCGGATCACGCTGTAAAACTGCTAAAAACGTTGTTCCAGAAATGATCGCCACCTCGACATGGGTCGCAGCAAAATAATCATAATTCAAAGGCTTTTGTTGTAAGAGTGCGACAAAATTAAATACCGACTGGCGACGAATATAATCATTGACAATCAATTCACCATTATTTTGCAACCAACCAATTTGTAGCGTACCTGAAAGCAAAATATAAATATCTTGCACGATTTGTTGTTGTTTTAAGATGTGCTGCTGCGCATGAAACCGTGAATATTTCACCTGTTGCACAAGCTGTTCTAAAGTCTGATCGCTAAAGCCCTGAAAGATGTCTTCATTACGTAAAATTTGCAACAAATGCTGTTGGGCGGTGTTCTTTTGATCGCTCACGTCTATAAAAAAATGCCTAAGATCTCATTGATCTTAGGCAAGTGCTTAAAAATGTAAAACCATTGTTTTTCGCATTATTTATCTGTTTTTATGCTGTTTTAAATGACGCTCTCATACTTAAGATGCTTTCTCATAAATACGGCCTGCTTCTGAACGCAAGTTTGAAATATCGGTGTTTTGAATATTTTTCAGTACAGTACTCGGCTGACCATTTACATCGACAGGTACATCACCCTCAATGGTGACACGTGAGGCGATACGTAACTCATCACCATAGTCATTGATGGCACGATGCTGCGTTGCACGATTGTCCCAAATGGCAACATCACCAACCGCCCAGCGCCAACGCACAATATTTTCCCATTGCACGATTTGCTCTTGAAACAGTTTAAATAAACGACGTGACTGTGCCGGACTATATCCACTGAAGCGTTTAAAGAAGTGACCTAAAACCAAACTTTTTTCACCTGTTTCAGGATGTACACGCACCAATGGATGCTCGGTTTCCACTTCTACCGCGGTACGGAATAAATGGCGACCTTCTTCATTGTACTGACCTTTGGGAGTCGCATAGTCATAACTATTACTATGCACCGCGCGTAATTGTTCCGCCAGTTTTTGCAGCTCCGGACTTAAATCTTCATAAGCCGTCACGGTATTGGCCCAAACTGTATCGCCACCATGTTCAGGTGCAACTACATTTCTTAAAATTGTGGCTTTGGGATAATTGGGTAAAAATGTAATATCGGTATGCCATGAATCTGCGCGCCCACCACGTGAGTCAATTGACAACGTATGTGCTGTACCATCTTTGAGTGGCACACTTGGGTGATTCAACGGATTTCCTAAAAGTCGTGCAAAGGCTTCTTGTTCTAAATCGGTGAGATCTTGCTGCCCACGCACAAATACAACTTTATATTTTAATAGTGCATGATTAAATTCATCGACCACGCTTTTGTCTAAACTTCCAGACAACTGAATGCCAGAAATTTCGGCACCAATACGACCGGTTACAGGTTTTACTTCAATATGCTGATATTGATAGTCTGGATTGTAATGATTCGATTCTAATTGTGTCATAGGGCTCTACCTTATTCTTCAAATTATTAAGCAACGATGGTGTTGTTGAAATAAAGTGTGCCGACTTCGTGCCCATGACTCTGTCAATTATTTGACAGTTTTCCCAAGTTAAACTGCTATGGTTGTAATGAAATCTGCTTAACAACATTTACACATTTCATATCTAAAAATGCAATAAAGAAAAAATAAAAAAGCCATCGGTATCGATGGCTTTGTGTGCGGAATTTATCTGTACATCGCAGCGGAATTATAGATAATTCCCTTCACGCTCAGGTTGATAGAGCACTTTAATGATTTTGACTTTCATGGTATGACCATCAGGCTGCGGCCATTCTATTTCCTGCCCTTCAGCCAAACCTAAAATGGCAGCGCCCACTGGAGCCAAAACATTGACTTGACCTTTATCGCCACGAAAATCATGTGGATAGACCAGTGTAATTTCGGTTGCTTCTGTCGCAGGTGCAATGTTAATGAGAACTTTGGCATTCATACTCACCACATTGGCAGGGACATCTTGTGGAGCAACCACTTCAGCGCGCGCCATCTCATCTTCCAAATGCTCCATCGTCGGCGTCAACTTAGACTGATGCTCCAACATGGTTTCTAAGCGATGTAAATCTTGTTCTGAAAGAATAATATTGGGTTTTTTCATATAAAGTTCCTTTGCGACCTTGCCAACAGATCTATAGCGATGGGCAAATTTTTTGTTATCTCTTATTCCGTTATATCAGAAATATAAATGTTTAGATAACTTTTGAATTTTTCTGATGACATAAAAAAAGCCCCCTTGAGGGGGCTTTTCTCAAGTCTGTTTTATTTTGCGTAAACTGGGAATTTAGCGCAAACAGCAGCAACTTTTTCTTTCACTGCAGCAATCACAGCTTCGTCACCTTTGCTGTCTAGAACGTCAGCGATCCAGCCTGCAAGGTCACGTACTTCAGCTTCGCCAAAACCACGTGTTGTTACAGCAGGAGTACCGATCCGGATACCAGAAGTCACGAATGGAGAACGTGGATCGTTTGGTACTGAGTTTTTGTTCACAGTAATGTGAGCAGCACCTAACCAAGCATCGGCATCTTTACCAGTAATGTCTTGTTTAATTAAAGATAATAAGAACAAATGGTTCTTAGTACCGCCAGAAACAACATCATAACCACGTTCGATTAGAACTTCAGCCATTGCTTGCGCATTCTTAACAACTTGTTGTTGGTAAGCTTTATATTCAGGCGCCATTGCTTCTTTGAAGCAGATCGCTTTAGCCGCTACAGCGTGAACTAAAGGACCACCTTGGTTACCTGGGAATACAGCTGATTGTAATTTTTTCTCGATTTCTTCGTTTGCTTTCGCAAGGATTAAACCAGAACGTGGACCACGAAGTGTTTTATGAGTAGTCGTTGTTGTTACGTCAGCAATTTGTACTGGGCTTGGGTAAACACCAGCAGCAACAAGACCAGCTACGTGAGCCATATCTACGAATAAGTAAGCACCAACTTTGTCCGCGATATCTCGGAAACGTTGCCAATCAACAACTTGGCTATACGCAGAGAAACCAGCCACGATCATTTTTGGCTTGTGTTCTTCAGCTAAACGTTCAACTTCTTCATAGTCGATTTCGCCAGTTTCTGGGTTCAAACCGTATTGAATTGCGTTGTAAGTTTTACCAGAGAAGCTAACTTTAGCACCGTGAGTCAAGTGACCACCGTGAGCCAAGCTCATACCTAAAACTGTATCGCCTGGGTTAAGTAGCGCAAGGTAAACTGCAGAGTTTGCTTGTGAACCAGCGTGTGGTTGAACGTTTGCATAATCTGCACCAAACAATTCTTTAGCACGGTCAATGGCCAATTGTTCGATCACGTCTACATACTCGCAACCGCCATAGTAGCGTTTACCAGGGTAGCCTTCTGCATATTTGTTAGTAAGTTTTGAACCTTGAGCTTCCATTACTGCAGGTGAACAGTAGTTTTCTGAAGCGATTAACTCAATGTGCGCTTCTTGGCGAGCATCTTCATTCGAGATCGCTTGAGCTAATTCAGGGTCAAATTGAGCAATAGAGGTGTTGGCAAACATTAGCGAGGTCCTATTAAATTAGGGCTTTTAAGCCGTGCTAAGATTGGCGCGTATTGTAGCATGAAGTTTTAGAAATAAGAGAGGGAAGTTTGTGCTGTTTTTAAATAAATAATGCCCGTGTTGAATGTACACGAGCACTATTTAAGTCAAATCAACTTATTGATTTGGCATGAGAGTCTCTACATCTTGCACAAAATTTGCCAGATTATCGGTATAAATACTAATATGATCTGCTGTCGCTTGCTCACGATAGTCAATTGATGTTCCAGGCTTAGCCAGGCTAATCATAAATTTAGTCGCATCTGCTGGAATGGTCTGATCCGCTTTACCTTGATAAATGATGATCGGCGTTTTCACCGCTGTCGTTAAAGGCTGTGAACCTTCACTCATAAAGTTTTGGATTGGCTTTAAAGTTAAGAAATCTGACTGCGTGCGTCCATAGTTATCCAAAGTCGTGTTCTGACTCGCATAACTGAGCATGTCATCTTGAATTAACTTGGTTAACTCACCTGAACACACTGTTTCAGCTTGAGGTGCAATCGCAGCCAAATGTCCACTAAATACTTTCGAATAATCCACACTGTTTTTATGTCCTTGCATACCGGCAATGATTTGCGCAGTAAAACTGTCTAAAGGTGCATAGATCATACTTTGCACAGTTGCAGGTTTACCTACTGCTAACTTCTCGCCTGCGTCAAGAATGAGCGCAAGATTATTTGCAGGTGCTATGGCAATCGTTCCCTTATAATTTAAGTCAGCACGCGATGCGAATTCAGCTGCACCTAATACGGCTTGACCACCTTGAGAATGTCCGATCGAAAGCCAATCCTTCGACACCGTTTTACCTTGACTGGTTAAGTAACTTCGAGCAGCGACAACGGCATCGGTAATCGAAAAGGCTTCACTTTTTAGATTCAGATAAGGATGGTTTTCACGTCCACTAGGTTCCCCTAATCCTTCATAATCAGGTGCCACAACGACATATCCTTTTGCCAATAACATTTGCAATAAATATTCAGTGCCTTGCAAACCTTGTCGGCTCGGTGCGCATTTATCAGCCACACCGGTCGTTCCATGTGCCCAAGCCACAATTTTCCAACCACCTGCCGGAGCAACAGTTTTTGGGGTAAAGACTAAGGCTGTGGCTTGAACAACTTTGCCATCTACTCCTAGCATTTTATAGGTCATCAAACGGCTGTCTGCACTCACAGCAGACATATTGTCTTGACTATAGGCGGTTGTAGTTACCACTGGATTTTTGATCTGATTGAGATCAGCGTTTGTTTCAGGGTTACTAAATTGTTGGTCATTACTATCATTACCGCAGGCTGCTAAAAATAGCGCACTGCTGACTAAAACCGTTAAACGCAGCATTTTCATTCCATGATCATTTTGTTTGTTGTTTTAAAGTCAATTTTTCATTGAATATGAATCATTAAATACATGGAACAAACTTTTGTTCAAGCCTAATTTTTAAGCAACTACTCTTATTTTAATATACTAAAATAACCTTGAATTAACACTTTGTTTTAACTTGATATTAATCAACAGTATCCGAATACATCAGCCACCCCGATCTCAGAAAAATGGCTGAACTTATATTTCTGATCATTGGATACAGATTGGGCTATTTTTCGGAGGTTAAAGCAAAATGTAAAATCAACAAAAATGCTGTACCCCCTGCCAACTACACAAACATATGCACAAAAGTAAAGCCGAAAAACCACCATGCCATTGATCGTGAACATACTCTAGTGCTTAATCCACTTAGCGACATTTTTGGATATCAAGATGGACAAAAGCCTTTAAAACAAGTCGATTTAGAAGATGGTTTAGCTTTGTCCCGCTGTAAAGGTTTTATTTCGGCAGATGCGATAAAAGCAGATTATTTAAACACTGCGCAGCCATCTTCATAATATTCCTACAAATAATCACAGCATGGGTTTGTCAGTATGGATGTGATCATGTACATTCATAAACATTATTCAACATGCTGGAACTGGACATGCAAGCCATCATTCTCGACACAGAAACCCATACACTAAATGGACAACCCATCGAGATTGCCTATGCTCCAATTCAGGTGGCAGATGCCAAAATCACCTTAGATAAATCTAAAATTTTTGATCAACTATATCGTTGTGATGAAGCGATTTCTTTTGCAGCGATGGCTGTTCATCATATTTTAGAATCAGATCTTGAAGGTCAGCCCCACTACAGCAGTTTTGAACTCCCATCAGAGACGACATATATCATTGGGCATAATATCGACTACGATATTCGAGCGCTCGAAAAATGCGGTGTAGATAGTTCAAAAATCAAAGCCATTTGTACCCTTGCGCTAGCTCGTCGTGTTTGGCCTGATGCAGAAGCGCATAATATTTCTGCCTTGATATATATGATCACCAAAGGCAGTGAAAAAGCCCGTGAAATGATCCGTAAAGCTCACCGCGCAGATATGGATATTATTTTAACTGCCAATATTTTGATGCATATTGTGCATCACTTAAAAATCAACAGCATCGAAGAATTATACGAAGCTTCGGAAGATGCTCGCATTCCACGCAGTATTAATTTTGGTAAACACCGTGGTACCGCAATTGCAGAATTACCTGCGGACTATGTGCAATGGCTATTACGTCAAGATGACTTAGACCCTTATTTGCGCAAAGCTTTAGAAAACTCTGCTGTCATTACTCTATAAATCATTGATTGTTTAATATTTTCTTAATATTACTGTCATTATCACTGCATAGGATTGCCTTAATTCTTTTGAGCTATGGAATTAAGGCATGTTCAACTATCAAAAAACTGAGCTGGGTTTTCAAACTTTAAAAGACCGACAGCTCGCATTAAATGCAAGACAACGTCGTCTGCTACTCTTAATTGGTAGTGATGACTTTAACCAAATGCCAGTGCATTATCAGCAGCGGATTGCTGAAGAGACATTGCTCGAGCAACTAATGGAACTTGGGCTGATTCAGCCAATTACAGCACATGATCATCAACGCCTTCAAAAATCCGATTTTTCTGCTTTTAATACTCCTAAAAAAGCGCCTAGCAATACGTCCGATCTCAATAACCTTAGCCTTGCATCTGATCTCACAGCGCAAGAACATGTGACTTTTAATGAACTTTCAATGCCTACAATGGAAGTTCCTCAGACTCAGACACAGTACGCACTGACGACCTCCCTACCAATGGATGCGATGGGCTCTACACCCCATCAATTCCCACAATCCACACCTGAAACTACGACAACAAACAATCCTGTATTGCCAGAAAAAACCGTTGATTTCATCGAGCACGATTTTGATGAGTTACAGAATTTTATGTGCAGTTACTTACAGCGTTATTGTGGGCTGATGGCAAAAAAATTAATGCTTAATATTCAACAGGCCACGGACATTGCAGAATTAAAAGCCTGTCAGATGCAATGGATAACCTGTCTAAATGAATCCAATATTCAACCTAAACTCTTACAACATGCATTACAGCAAATTAATTACAGTCTAAAAAATCTGCAACAACTGGTTTAACTTAGAGACTTTTCCTCACTTCTCATTCAAAAAACAACTTAATGAGGTGAGTTATTCTTCACAAATATCAATATAAAGAATTGAATTTTATTAACTTTATCGATTCACTTATTTCTTTTATGGTTTTAACTGCTGTTTTATACGACCTTCCCCTAATGTCAATCAACAGTAAAAAATCGCAAGAATAAAACCGACCTCCCAGCGTTTGAGCATGTCAATGTCACAACAATTTTGTTTAGAATTTGATTCTTTCGATAATCCTATGCAACTCAGCAAAATTGGCAATTGGGTATTTACCTTCTTAACCTCACAAGACGAATTGCCTAATGTTCAATTGGCCATTACCTATGTCATGCCACGAAAAATTAGTGATGAATTACAACCTCGACGAGTGGTCATTCAAAATACCGCCATTGAAACAATTTGGCGTATAGAACAAGTCGAATGCTTCAACAGCCAAACGAACCAAGAACTCACCTTTACAGCAGCGGAACCTCAAGCTCAATTGGTTTTAAACAGTATCATTGAGGAATTTGCCCGTTATGATGTCCCATTGGTATTCAAGCCGCTTTAATTTAAAGCGAATTCCAACTTATTTTTCATAAAGATTTAAGCTGTCTCAATGATTTAACCAAAGTTAGCTAGACAGACATTAAATGAAAAATAATCCATACAGATTATTATTGCTCAATTCGTATACACTATTCCTGCTCAATAATTTTTGACCATGGATAATAAAAATGAATTTAGCCAATTATTCTAATGATCAGGCACTCATCCTTTTCAACCTATATAGCAGCCTAGAACAATGTCTAGATGCGATTGGACATCTGCACCTTGGCCCTAAACTAGTGCTGACCGACCATGATGTATCGAAAGATCATATGATCGTGCAACGTTTTCAAGCTGGGGTTTTAACTCAAGAAATCCAAGTACGTAAACAAGACGTTGAACTGTCTTCTAGCAACCCGATGACGCGCTATCAGTTACTTTCATATATTTTGAATCAATTTAAAGCAGATCAAACAGCTTAAATTTCAGTCTCTAAAAATAAAAAACTCACCATAAGGTGAGTTTTTTTTATTCATTCAATTTAAGCTTCTAAAAGCTTGTAAATACTGTCCGATTTTTGACTTTCAAAAAGTAGTTCGATACTGGGTAGGATGATTTCACCTGCAATAATGATATGTTCAATGCGATGAAATAGCGCTCGAGAATCTTCTTCTGAAGGATTACGCACCAAAGCTTGTGCTTCATAAACCTGACTAAATTGGTCTTTCACTTTAATATCGATCATCTGTGTCATAGTGACGTCTCTACTTGTTTTAATAATTGAATTTTTTATATCACACCTTTACGCAACAACCTGCTTTGTAAATGTTAGATTTCATGGCAATGTAAACTTATTTTACTTTAGTAAATATATATCAATAACATAGATTGACTATTTAATTATTGTTTGACAAAAACACTATATTTTCACATTTTGAAAGACATTAAAAAGCCCGCATTGCTGCGGGCTCTATGTTGGAAGGCTAGTGCTGATTTCTTGTTTGTAACATTCAAAAACATCTTAAATATTACTAAACTCAACGAGCTGTCATTGATCCGTCCAACTTATTGGTAGCGTCGTTTTATGACCTACCGTGATTTAAATATAGCACTTTTTTACCCCTTGCCAAGGGGGCGTGACACTTCTAAACATTTGATCAAATAAAATACAATTGATATTTTTTCAAAATAAGCGATCATAGCTCGGCCCAATGCTTGTGAAAGATTTAAATAAATAGGCCATTAAAAATAAATTCAACACTATCAATCTATAAACATTCTTTTCTCTTACTTTTAATTCAACCTTTGACAACCCTTGCATTAATTTCTGACTTGAATTTTAAGTCTGATATCCATTTTTAGCATTGCTTAAAAATACTAATGAATAAGATTGCCGTCTCAAATTAAAATCTAAGACAAAAAAAAGCCTCTGTATCACTACAGAGGCTTTTTTGAATATGGCGGAAGCGGTGAGATTCGAACTCACGGAGGACTCGCGCCCTCGTCGGTTTTCAAGACCGGTGCATTAAACCGCTCTGCCACGCTTCCATGTGCGCCATAATACGGAGGTTTTATTCATCTGACAAGTAAAAATTACAACTAAACCTTTCAAATGAATATTGTTTCGCCAAATCCTTAAAGTTTAGCCGCGAGCTCCGCACCTTCACGTATTGCGCGTTTTGCATCTAACTCTGCTGCTAGTTTTGCACCACCAATAATATGGTAATTGGCAAGGGTTTTCTCACCCTGTTCTGGCATCAAATGCTTTACCGATTCCTGACCTGCACAAACGACAATCGTATCTACACGTAATAATTGATCATGCCCTTCATATTCAACCCAAAGACCTTCATCAGTAATGGCTTTGTATTGAACACCACGCAGCATACGAACCGCATTTTTCTTTAATTGTGCACGATGTACCCAGCCTGATGTTTTACCTAACCCAGCACCAATTGCAGTTGTTTTACGTTGTAATAAGTAGATTTCACGAACAGGAGGTTCGAGCTCAGCAGCCTGCATACCACCTTCTGTTATGTAGTTTGGATTTGGATCAACACCCCACTCCCGCTGCCAATCCGCTAAAGGCATTGGTTGTGGCTGATGTGGTGGTTTGAGTAAAAATTCAGATACATCAAAGCCAATGCCGCCTGCACCAATCACAGCAACTTTATTGCCCACAGCTGCGCCTTTCAGCACTTCTGCATAAGACAAGACATTCGGTGCATCACTACCTTCAATTTTTAAGCTGCGAGGAACCACACCTGTTGCAATAACAACTTCCTCAAACCCTTCACGTTCAAGCTGTTCACGGTTTACACGCGTATTTAAACGCAAATCCACACCCGTTTTTTCGATTTGAACTTTAAAGTAGCGAATCGTTTCGTGAAATTCTTCTTTGCCCGGAACGACTTTCGCCAAATTAAATTGACCACCTACCTCTGCACCAGCTTCAAATAGTGTCACCGCATGGCCTCGGCTTGCCGCTACCGTTGCAGCAGACATCCCAGCAACGCCACCACCGACGACTGCAATACGCTTCGGTTTTTTGGTCTTTAAAAAAACCAATTCAGTTTCATATGCCGCTCGTGGGTTGACCAAACACGTCGCACGCTGATTTTTAAAAGTATGATCTAAACAGGCTTGGTTACAGGCAATACAGGTATTAATTTCATCGACACGGTTGGTCGCCGTTTTATTTACCCAAAACGGATCTGCCAAGAATGGACGTGCCATCTGCACCATATCCGCCTTGCCTGAAGCTAAAATTTCTTCAGCAGTATCTGGCATATTGATACGGTTGGACGCAATGACAGGGATCGCAACATGTTTTTTGACTTCAGCGGTATAGTCCACAAACGCTGCGCGAGGCACTGAGGTCACAATTGTCGGAATACGTGCTTCATGCCAACCAATCCCCGTGTTCAATAACGTCACACCTGCTGCTTCCAATGCTTTAGCAACAGTAATGACTTCTGCCATGGTGTTCCCATCATGAACCAAATCAAGCAATGACAAACGGAAGCAGATAATAAATTTCTCACCCACTTCAGCACGTATTGATTTTACAATATCAACCGCAAGGCGCATACGATTTTCAATTTCACCACCCCAACGGTCTGTCCGTTGGTTGACATGACGGCTTAAAAACTGATTCAGCAAGTAGCCTTCTGAACCCATAATTTCTACACCATCATAGCCGGCCTTATGTGCAAGGCTTGCCGTTTTGACATAATCATCAATGGTTGAAAGAATTTGTTTGTCCGTTAATTGACGCGGTTTAAACGGTGAAATCGGAGATTTAATCGGACTTGCTGACACTGCAAAAGGCTGATAGCCATAACGCCCAGCATGCAAGATTTGCATTAAAATTTTGGCGCCATGTTTATGTACGGCATGGGTCACCAAGCGATGCGGAGCGATATCACCTAACGTATTCATGGTACCGCCAGCAGGTAACAGCCAACCTTGACGGTTTGGCGAAATACCGCCTGTAATAATCAGGCCGACACCACCTTTCGCACGCTCACCAAAATAAGCTGCAAGCTTAGGATAATTATAAAAACGATCTTCCAGCCCACTATGCATGGACCCCATCACGACACGGTTTTTAATCGTGGTAAAACCCAAATGTAAAGGCTTTAAAATATTTGCATAGCTAGTCGTTGTCATGCTGAATCCTTATTTTGGCTTTGCAACTTGTTGCATAACACTTTAGCGGTTTTTTTATATTTTGGGATGACAATTTAGAAAATATTCTTCGTTTTTATGGTCAATACCGTGTGACGCATAAATTATTCACTCATAAAAAAGCCGTGATATATCACATCACGGCGTGTTGTTTTATAAAGCATTATTTCCAATGTTTCAGCTTACTGGTTTGTCCAATCCCGACATTAAAGCTATTGGTTGGATCCAGTTTTTGATAATGATTTTTTAATGCAGGCTTGGCCACATACAAATGCCCAACATTGTGTTCCGCAGGATATTCAGCGCCACGATCATCGAGTAAATGCCACATTGCATGTTCCATTGCCAAAGGGTCTACGCCTTTTTTCACAATATAATCTTGATGAAACACATGGCAGAGGAAATGACCATAATAGAGTTTATGGATAATTTGCTCATCCATGGCTTTCGGCAAAGTTTCGACCCATTCACGATCATTGCGACGTAATGCAATATCCAATGCAACAATGTCTTCCACTTCTGAACGATGCGTATCACGATAGCGGATTGCAGCACCTGCCACCGCAAAACGATGTAAAAATGCCTTGCTTCCTTCTTCATCCGTACATTTAAAATAATTGCCTGCCGTTTTATCTAAAAAATACGTTTTCAAATACGCATCAACTTGATCAACATCCTGATTTTCAATACGAATCATCAAATGATGTTCATATAAATCACGGAAGGCATTCATCCGTTTCGGCAAATGATTCGGCAAAAATTTTGTCACTAGCTGCAAGACTTTATCTGACAAACCTCGCAAGCCCAGTTTTTCTAAATAGCCATCGACTTTATCTTTCATGGCAAAAGCAGCTGGAACTTTTGCCGTGCCAAATTTTTCAATAAATACAAAAGAATCTTTGCCGTACTCAGCCCCAATGTCATATGCCACGCGATGAATGTACTCACCTGCAATCGGCAAGCGCGGCAAATCTTTTAGTAAAAAACGGCGAATTTCCGTCAAATCATCATGTGAATTGGTTCCTACATAAAACACCTGACTTGGAATCTTTTCAAAGGTATCTAAACGTACGGCAAAGACACACACTTTACCCGCTGAACCCGATGCTTCAAATAAGCGGCTTGGATCAGCATTGAAACGTGCAGGCGTATTTTCATCAACTTGTTTAACGTCATGTGAATAGCGCTGATCTGATGCACAGCAACTTGAATTATTCACAATGTCATTGATTTGATAATTTTTATTTTCCAGCGCTGTGAGGATTTCTTCAGGCGTATTGCCAAGATTGACACCTAGATGATTGACCAACTCTAACTCACCTGACTCATTCACTTGTGCATACAGTGCAAGCTCTGTATAGGCAGGACCGCGGCGTACCAAAGCCCCCCCTGAGTTATTGCATACGCCGCCCAAAACCGATGCGCCAATACAAGAAGAACCAATCACCGAATGAGGTTCACGATTATATGACAGCAAATCTTTTTCAAGTTTGTCTAATGTTGCACCCGGTAGACAAATCACTTGCTTGCCTTCATTAATCACTTGGATGCCAACCAAACGGCGAGTACTTATCAGCACCACAGGACGGTCATAGTCATCACCAAAAGGCGTTGAACCACCTGTCAAACCAGTATTGGCGGCTTGCATAATCACAATACAATTTGCATCTACAGCAGCTTGCAACACATGCCATTGCTCAAGTAATGAGCCCGGTGTAACCACAGCCAGTACTTTCCCTGCACCGTAACGACGACCTTGGCGGTATAAACGTGTATCTTTATCTTCAGTTAAAACGTGTTGCTTACCGACGATGTTGATGAGGTTTTGAATGGTTTGTAATGATTGAGTTTGCATGCTCGTAGAATTTTCCATTTTCAATATTTTCTCTTCTCGCTAAAGAGGAATTGCATTGTTGTGCAATGAAAAAATATTGATTTAAATAATTTAAACAACGTAGGTTTATTTGCACATATCAAAAGTTTTTAGTCATTGTTATTAAAATCTATAATGAATACCCCTTCTCCCTTTGGGATGAGTAGCAGTGCTACGCAAGAGGGTTAGGAGAATTATTCAATAAATACCTCTCGCTAACCCTCTCCTACAAAGAGAGGGAACTTTCATTGCTAATTTTTTTGATGACGAATAACTTTCCAAGAGATCTATTCAAAAAATCACCCAGCCAACTCTTTCTCTAACTTCACTAAACAGTCAGACGTAATATCAGCAATGGTTTTCGCGCCCGTTAAAGTCATGGCAACACGCATTTCTTTATCAATCAGTTCTAAAAGATTTGAAACGCCCGCTCCACCCGCAGCACCTAAAGCATAAACAAAGGCACGACCAAGCATACAGGTATCTGCACCCAACGCCAGCATACGCACAACATCTAGACCATTACGAATACCCGAATCCGCGAGGATTTTAATATCACCTTTGACTGCATCTGCAATTGGTGGAAGTGCGCGTGCAGAAGATAAAACGCCATCGAGCTGACGACCACCATGGTTTGAAACCACAATCCCATCTGCACCGAAACGCACTGCATCTTTGGCATCTTCAGGATCCAAAATTCCTTTAATGACCATTGGCCCATCCCAAAACTCACGAATCCACTCAAGGTCTTTCCACGAAATAGACGGATCAAAGTTAGAACCTAACCAACCAATATAATCTTCCAAACCTGTTGGTTTACCCAAGTATTTAGAAATATTCCCCAAGTCATGTGGACGACCTAACAACCCCACATTCCACGCCCAGTGTGGGTGGAAACACGACTGCATATAACGACGCATGGCTGCATTTGGACCACTCATCCCCGAGTGCGCATCACGGTAACGCGCGCCCGGAACAGGCATATCCACGGTAAACACCAGAGTTGAACAGCCAGCTGCTTTGGCACGTTCTAAAGCATTTTTCATAAAGCCACGGTCACGTAGCACATATAACTGAAACCACATGGGACGCTGAATCGCTGGCGCCACCTCTTCAATTGGACATACAGAAACTGTAGACAGCGTAAACGGAATGCCCTTTTTATCTGCAGCAACGGCTGCTTGAACTTCGCCGCGGCGTGCATACATCCCTGTTAAACCCACAGGTGATAAAGCCACAGGCATCGATAAGGTTTCATTAAACAGTTGGGTTTCTAGACTCAGCTGTGACATGTCATTTAGCACACGTTGACGCAACGCTATTTTTGATAAATCTTCTACATTACGCTTTAAGGTATATTCGGCATACGCCCCGCCATCGATGTAATGAAATAAAAATGGCGGTAAACGACGACGTGCAGCTTCACGGTAGTCATTGGCAGAAGAAATAATCATGCTTATATCCTGTTTAATCGACTGGCACGCTGACGTCGAGCTTCTTCTTCATCAATCATACGCACCTGTTGTACTACAAACTCAATGTGTCCACAGACTGCTTTACGTGCAGCTTCAGGATCACGACGTTCAATTGCATTCATGACTTGAAAGTGCTGATCATGCAATTGATCAAATCGGTGTGCTTCGCTATAAACTTTTCGACGACCTAAAACGACATTAAATTGCAACAGATCAAATAGACCACGCATCATCTGAATCAACACTAAATTGTGTGAAGCTTCAGCAATCGCCAAATGAAATTTGGCATCTGCACGCGCTGCTTCATCGTCATTGCCTAAAGCCTGAAAATGATTAATCTGATCATAATAATGTCGGATATGTGCCAAGTCCTCTGCTGTAGCACGTTGTGCCGCATACCATGCAGTACCGCCTTCCAAAATAATGCGCGCCTCTTGCACATCAAAACGGTAGGCAGGGTCTTCACTAATCAAACTGCTGATAGGCTGCACAATTTGATAACTCGACCAAGTCGCTGGTAATTGCTTTAAAAAAGTCCCCGCACCGACTTTACTGACCAACACGCCCATGCTGGTCAATTGAGAAATCGCTTCGCGTAAAGAAGTGCGTGAGACGCCAAGTTGTTCACACAGTTTCCGTTCAGCAGGCAGACGATCTCCAACTTGCATATTGCTTTCTTCAATCAATACGCGAAGACTTTGAACAGTTTTATCAGAGACTTTCATCTGCTTTCCTTAACGTTGTTACACAATTCGTGTTATGGAATCATCCAAGGGAACACATAAGCTTGTAGGGTGATTAAAATCCCCATCATGATTGTGAACGTTATACTGTGTTTTACGGTAAAACGGAATAAATCCGACTCTTTACCCACCAAGCCAACTGCCGCACATGCAATTGCAATTGACTGGGGTGAAATCATTTTTCCAGTCACACCACCACTGGTATTGGCAGCAACGAGTAATACTTCTGGCACACCAATTTGCTGTGCAGTGGTTGCCTGTAATGCAGCAAATAGTGCATTGGCTGACGTATCTGAACCCGTGAGGAAGACACCAAGCCATCCTAAAAATGGTGAGAAGAAGGTAAAAGCTTGACCTGTATGCGCAAGTGCTAATGCCAATGTTGCCGACATCCCTGAATAGTTGGCGATAAATGCAAAAGCCAAGACCATCCCAATCGAATAAATTGGAATTTTTAATTCATTAATGGTTTCACCAAAGGTCACAATCGCGTCTTTCGGCTTCATTTTTAAGAAAATAATGGTAATGATCGCAGCAATGACAATTGCCGTACCTGTTGCCGAAAACCAGTCAAATTTATAGATGGCATCGTAGTCCTTCATTTCAGGTACGACTGGCGGCATCTTTTGAACCAATTGATGTAAAAATGGCACTTTGATCGAAATAACCAAATCATGTAAAGCACCGTCTTTGGTAAATAAATCCTTAAACGGTTTAATACTCCAGATCGTGACCATCACCGTTAAGATCGCAAATGGCGACCACGCTTTTGCAATTTGACCCAAGCTATATTTTTGCTGTTTTTGTGCAGCAACATCTTCACTCATCGTCGCATCTTGATCTGCAAATCGGAAAATATGTTTAGGCTGCCAATATTTAAATAAAATCGTTAATGACACTAAAGAGGCAATCGCCGCGGTAATATCGGGTAATTCAGGACCGACAAAGTTCGACGTTAAATACTGTGCAATCGCAAAGCTACTCGCCCCAACAACCACCGCAGGCCAAGTTTCCTTCACACCGCGCCAGCCATCCATAATCGCCATAATCCAAAACAGTACAATCGGCACCATAAATGGCAGCTGTCGACCAACCATCTGACTGATTTCCATCGTATCAACACCAGACACTTGTCCAGCAACGATAATTGGAATACCCATCGCACCAAAAGCCACTGGCGCAGTATTTACGATCAGACAAAGACCTGCCGCATATAAAGGCTTAAAGCCTAAACCTACCAATAGTGCTGCGGTAATCGCCACAGGAGCACCAAAGCCCGCCGCACCTTCTAGGAAAGTACCGAAAGCAAAGCCGACTAACAGCATCTGTAAACGTTGATCTTCAGTAATGGAAAGTATCGAAGAACGGATGATGTCAAACTGCCCTGTTTTGACTGAAATTTTATACAGGAACACCGCACCAATAATGATCCATGCAATCGGCCATAAACCGTAGAAGAAACCATAAACCATCGAAGCCAATGCCATAAGCGCAGGCATGTCATAGGCAAATAAAGACACCAACAGTGCCAGTACAACGGTGATCGTACCTGCCACACTGCCTTTTAAACGAAATACAGCAAGCGCCAAGAAAAAAAAGATAATCGGAATGAGCGCAATTAAACTTGATATCCATATATTCCCCATTGGGTCATATATTTGCTGCCATTGAAGCATTGTCATCTCCTTGAAATGCTTACTAAGATTTAATTATTAAGCAATATCAGCATGTGGTCTTTTTATCATTGGTATGACCAATATAAAATCAAAGACATAAATACTCATACTGTTGCTGAAATACTCCGCAATTTTTAATTATTTCAACTCAATCATTCAAGCTTTTCCTATTTTTGGTATGACCAATATGTAATGCAAAAACATTATTTTTCCGTTTAAAAACCTCCATATCAACTTTTAAATATCTGTTTTGTATTTATTATTTACAACTAAACTTTATAAAATATACTTTAGTCTAATAACCACGCTTTGTTTGACCTCAGTCTCATTTCAATGAAAAGCATAAAAACCAAATTAACCCAATAATGGTATGACCATTAATTTAAATCAAATAGATTTCTTTATATGTGCAACCTTTTTCTTTCAGAAAATGCCTTTTCCGCCCGCAAAAACTGGATGAAGTATTCATCAATAGATTTCAACGATCATTTTTTTCTACCTCATCGCTTGTATCTCATGATTTTTTAGAAAAACCGTGCAGAAAAGTGCTACAATCATGCACATATATGTATTCTTTCAGGCCACCCATTCTCGGTGCCTATATTTATATCGTTAGGATTAACAATGACTGATAATGCAACTATCTTGCAGAATGTCCCAGTTGGCAAAAAAGTTGGTATTGCCTTCTCTGGTGGTCTAGATACTTCAGCTGCGCTTTTGTGGATGAAACAAAAAGGTGCAGAACCTTATGCTTACACAGCAAACTTAGGTCAACCTGATGAAGACGACTACGATGCGATTCCAAAAAAAGCGGAAGCGTATGGCGCAGTTAAAGCTCGCTTAGTTGATTGTCGTTTACAACTTGCATTAGAAGGTATTGCGGCTATTCAATGTGGCGCTTTCCACATTTCAACTGGTGGTATGCCTTATTTCAACACGACTCCTCTTGGTCGTGCAGTTACAGGTACGATGCTTGTAACCGCAATGAAAGAAGATGACGTAAACATCTGGGGTGACGGTTCGACTTATAAAGGTAACGACATTGAACGTTTCTACCGTTATGGTCTATTGACTAACCCAGCACTTAAAATTTACAAACCGTGGTTAGACCAAACCTTTATTGACGAATTAGGTGGCCGTGCAGAAATGTCACAGTTCCTAATCGACAACGGTTTTGACTACAAAATGTCAAAAGAGAAAGCGTACTCAACTGACTCAAACATGTTAGGTGCGACTCACGAAGCAAAAGATCTTGAATACCTTAATGCGGGTATCAAAATCGTAGACCCAATCATGGGCGTTGCTTTCTGGAAAGATGACGTAGAAGTTAAAGCTGAAGAAGTTTCTGTAACTTTCGAAGAAGGCTTCCCTGTTGCATTAAACGGCAAACGCATCGAAAACCCTGTTGAATTCATTCTTGAAGCCAACCGTATCGGTGGTCGTCACGGTCTAGGTATGTCTGACCAAATCGAAAACCGTATCATTGAAGCAAAATCTCGTGGTATCTACGAAGCTCCAGGTATGGCACTTCTTCATATTGCTTATGAACGTTTAGTGACTGGTATTCATAACGAAGACACCATCGAACAATACCGTATTAACGGTCTGCGTTTAGGTCGTCTTCTTTACCAAGGTCGTTGGTTCGATTCTCAATCATTAATGCTTCGTGAAACTGCGCAGCGTTGGGTTGCTAAAGCAATCACTGGTACTGTGACTTTAGAACTTCGTCGTGGTAATGACTACACTATTCTAAACACTGAATCTCCTAACCTCACTTATGAAGCTGAGCGTTTAACTATGGAGAAAGGTGACTCTATGTTTAGTCCTGCTGACCGTATCGGTCAATTGACTATGCGTAACTTGGATATCACAGATACTCGCGCTAAATTAGGTATCTACACAAACTCTGGCTTACTTGCAGTAGGTACAGGTTCTGCAGTGCCTCAATTAAAAGACAAAAACAAATAAGATTTGTTGAGTCATAAAAAACTGCGCATTTTGCGCGGTTTTTTATTGCCGATTTCAGAGAAGTTCTCAATTTTATTAAACATTAAGCCACATGTGCTGAACGAATCGACTGATAGTAAATTTGATTCCGGCCTAATTGTTTCGCACGATACAACGCCTGATCGGCAATATTTAACAGTTCATCCTTCGTCATATTTTCAGCACGATATACCGTAATACCCAAACTAATAGTGACGTGATTTGAAACCTGTGATTTGGCATGTGGAATTTCTAAACGATCGATTGCTTTATAAATATTTGACGCTACCGCATAAGCACCATGCGCATCGGTTTCAGGCAATAAAACCACAAATTCTTCACCACCATATCGCGCTACAAAATCCATATGTCGAATGGCATTTTTAATGGTTTTGGCAATGGTTGAAATTACATCATCGCCTTTTTGATGACCGTAGAAATCGTTATAGTTTTTAAAATGATCAACATCGATAAATAGCACAGCAAGCGAGGTGTTATTACGTCGAGATTGCTCATAAAATGTATCAAGCATTTCATCAAAAGTACGTCGGTTTGAAATCTTGGTTAATTCATCATGCTGACTTAAATGTAAAAGCTCTGTGGTATGAATACGATGGATTTTTTCACTAATATCCGCGCGCAGCATATTCAAAAATATCATCCGTTCACGCGCACAGAGCATCTTACTGATTGCAAAACCCAATACACAGCTTCCAATCAGTACACGCCCCAACACCATCACATCAAATTTCACTTCTAATGAAAAAAGCATCAACATGGTGACCACAGCAGCCAACAATCCAGACATCAACATTTGGACTGGTTTAACCCCCGTCAAAATATAGCTCAAGATGTAAATCATACAAAGGATCATCATGGCCTGATGTTTAAGTGCTTCGGTATACACGGTCATGGTGAGCCAAGACATTGAAATAACTGCCCAAAACACTACAAACATACTAGCATGTGAAAAATAAGGCTTCAGACGGTCGTAACGAGCAAAGGCATATAAAGTCAGAAGACACAGCGCACCATTGAGCTGACCAAGCAAACAACGAATAAAATCATGCACAAAATGCTGTTGATTAATTATCCAGTAATCTCCGGGAATGATCAGCATCGTGAGCACAAAGTAGATCAACACTCCCATCCAAAAAAAATGACGTATGTTGGTTTGCGCACGATCGAGGCTTAAAGTCCAAAATTGAGTTTCCAGTTTTTTAGGAAACATTTCCCCTACACGACGAGTTTGCCGTGTAATCAGTTCCTCTATTTTTTCTTTATCGTATTGCAACTTTGCAAGGTTATACTTGTATTCCATTTCCAAGCATTTATCTAATTCTTTTAGTCATTTAAAAATACCACAGTTTTATTCTTTATTTATATCTGTTCAGTCATTTGTACAGAAATCTCGTTACCATTTTCACATTATTTGCATTATCATTTGTTTTATTTCCAAGCTTGGAATCGCTGTGAATACGATTACTCTTCTTCAGCCAGATGATTGGCATGCACATTTACGTGACGGTCTAGCCCTAAAGCGTACAGTTCCTGATTTAGCACAACAATTCTCTCGCGCGATTTGTATGCCAAACACCGTACCACCGGTAAAAACCGTTGAAGAAGCAAATGCATACCGTGAACGTATCATGGCACATGTTCCTGAAGGCGTTCACTTTGACCCGCGCATGGTGCTCTATTTCACAGACAACACACCTGCAAGTGAAGTTAAAAAAATTAAAGAATCTGAGCATGTTAATGCCATTAAGCTCTATCCAGCAGGTGCAACCACGAACTCAGACAGTGGTGTCAGCGACATTAGTAAAGTCTATGGTGTGATTGAGCAACTCGAAGAGCACCAAGTGCCATTACTGTTACATGGTGAAGTGACACATAACCATGTCGATATTTTTGACCGTGAAAAACGTTTCCTTGATGAAGTACTTTCTCCACTGTTAAAACAGTTCCCTAAATTAAAATTGGTGCTAGAACACATCACCACCAGTGAAGCTGCGCATTTTGTATTAGAACAAGACCGTAATGTCGCTGCGACAATCACACCGCAACATTTATTGTTTAACCGTAATGATATGTTGGTGGGTGGTATTAAACCGCATTTCTATTGCCTACCGATATTAAAACGTCAAACCCATCAGCAAACTTTGCTTGAAGTCGCGACCAGTGCGAACCCTAAATTTTTCTTAGGTACAGACAGTGCGCCGCACTCAAAAAATGCTAAAGAAAATGCATGTGGCTGTGCAGGATGTTATAGTGCACCAACAGCAATTGAGCTATACGCTCAAGCATTTGATCAAGTCGGTAAAATCGACCGTTTAGAAGGTTTTGCAAGCCACTTTGGTGCAGACTTCTACGGACTCCCTCGAAATACCAATACCATTACTTTGGTAAAAGAAGATCAAGTGATCCCTGAAAGTTTAGACTACTTGGATGGCGAAAAAATTATTCCGTTGTATGCGGGTAAGACCATCCAATGGAGAAAAGTGTGACAGATGAAACTCGACCAGTCATTGGTCAACGTTTCCGTGGATTCCTACCTGTTGTTGTCGATGTCGAAACAGCAGGTTTTAATTCACAGACCGATGCCTTACTGGAAATTGCAGCTATTCCTATTGTGTATGATGCAGAAGGTAATTTTGTACCGGGTGAAGCCCACCATGCACATATCAATCCGTTTGAAGGTGCCAACCTTGACCGTCGCTCACTGGATTTTATTGGTGTAGATCCATTTAATCCGATGCGTATGGCCATGGCTGAAGATGAGAAATCAGCATTAAAACGTATTTTTAAGTCAGTGAATGAAGTACGTCGCCAACAGAACTGCACACACGCGGTTTTAGTTGGTCATAATGCCCATTTTGACTTAGGTTTTGTACAGGCAGCGATTGCACGTACAGGGACAAAAAATCAAAATCCTTTCCATAGTTTTTCCGTATTCGATACAGTGACTTTGAGCGCTGTAATGTTTGGACAAACTGTGCTGGCAAAATCATGTATTCAGGCAGGTATTGAGTTTGATGGCAAAGAAGCACACTCTGCACTTTACGATACTCAGAAGACCGCTGAACTGTTCTGTTATATTTTGAACAAACTCGGCCCTCACCTACTTGACACTATGATGGCGGATCAATAAGATACCGCCATCTTCTAAACGTCCCTATCGTCTAGAGGCCTAGGACATCGCCCTTTCACGGCGGTAACCGGGGTTCGAATCCCCGTAGGGACGCCAATTCTTATTCAGACTTTCTCCAAGCTGATTATTCAAGTCTATTGAATACACATCACCATCTCTTCTGATTATTCAAAATTTTCATTGAATTCGCTGTGTATTAAAAAATCACTTATTGCAAATAATTCTCATTTCTATTGATTATTTTTATAAGGTTAATGATAATCGCTATCGTTTTTATCTGCATAATTGTTGACAGCCATGCGCTTTGCCTATTCTCCCCTCAATCTCGCAATTTTGACTGCTTTAGCATCTCAAGCTTATGCTAATGAAATTGATACAACTCAATTTATTCAAAGCAATAATCTCAAAATGTCGCCGATTGAAGTTGAAGTCAAAGCCAAGCCAGAAGTAGGTACAACCGTCTACTCCAAAGAAGATTTAGAAAAAACGCCGAATAGTTCGAAAAATATCACAGACTTTTTAAAAGTTAATCCAAATGTGCAGTTTAGCCGTGAACAACGTTCTGCAGATTCACAGGCTGAGCTACGACCATCCGAGATATCTATTAATGGCGCGCAAACTTACCGAAATAAATTTGTAATTAACGGCGTCAATACCACCAATAACCTTGACCCTCTGGCAAGCGGCAACTCCTATTCAGGCAAGCTTGATGGTGGCTCACAAGGGATTGCCCTAAATACCGATTTAATTTGTAAATTAGAATTGATCGATAGTAATGTTTCTGCAGCATACGGCGAATTTACAGGTGGTGTAGTTAATGCTGAAACTTGTGCACCAAATACTGAAATTGGCAAAATCCACGGCTCCGTTACTTACGACTACACGGAAAGTGATTGGTCACGTTATCATTTTACCGATGAAGAAGAAGCTGCAGAGTTTGAAGATCCAACATCATCAAATAATAAAGAATATAAAAAACACGGCCTAAGCCTGAATCTATACAGCAAACTCTCTGAACAATGGGGCATCAATAGTTATGCCTCTAAACGTGAATCCATCGTTCCAGTAATGAGTGGTTTAGAAGATCGCAGTAAAGTCAAAAGCGAGCGTATTAATATCAACTTAGGGACTACCCTTTTTTACACACCTTCGGACACAACCAAAGCGAAGTTTGGCTTTGATTTAGGGGATTTGGACAGTCTAAATTTCGTTGATAAGCGAATAAATTCAAAAAGTATTAGCAATACAGAAACGTTGACATTTTTTGGTGAATTAGAAAGTAAACTCAATAATTCAACATTAAAACAAAATATTAGCTATCAAACGCTAAGCCAAGCACGTGAAAATGATTCAACTACCGGCATTCTTTGGAAGCAAACACCAACTAAAAACTGGAGTTCCAATCCAGGTGAAGGTGCCACAAGTAGTGATATTGAATTACACCAAGATACATTTTCGTATAGTCTAAAAAATGCGTTTGATACCATTCAGATTGGCAACAGCATGCAACAATTAAGCTTTGGTATGGGCTATGACTATTCTAAAGTTGCATGGGAACGGCCTAACGATGCCTATATGTATAATCAGCCTAAGACTTTTACATCTAGTTCAGGCATTAGCTGTACGGCAGGTGATATTCTTTGTGATGAAGCAACGGATGAAAATAACTATCAAGGCCAATATCAAACAAATGGCAAGTATTATCAAAAAGGTAAAGTTAATATTGACCAACAACGTGTGCATACCTTCATTGAAAACACATCGACTTGGGATAATTTTTCAGCGCGTATAGGTTTACGTGCAGATTATGACAGCTTGTCGAAAAATTTAAATATTGCACCTCGTACTGCCTTTAACTATAAGCCGCTAAAAAATGATCTTTTGTCCTTCACTACGGGATGGAATCGATATTATGCAAACTATACCTTAGCCACTGAACTGCAAGATCAGCCTGCATTTTTGGAATACAATTTAAAACGCACAAAAAATCAAACTGAAGACTATTGGACTCAAACTGGGTTATCAGATTTAATATTAGCTAATTCCAATATTCAACGTGCCAATTTAAAGACCCCTTATGCTGACGAAATTGTGTTTGCCATTAATAGCCAAGTTAAAAACTGGAACCTTGGTCTGAAATGGGTGAATCGCGATAGCAAAGATGAAATCACAAAAAATCGTTTTATTGATCCAACAACCAGCAATACCATCGATCATTTTAAATACAGTAATAGTGGTAAAGCAAAAGCTGACATTTACACACTCACACTCAGAAATACGCTGCCAGTCGTATATAAAAACTCTCTGCACGGGTTTAACTTTGGCTTTGATTACACTGAATCAGAAAAAAATTATTTAGACTATTCTGAGTCATATAACGTTAACAGTAATACGGCTGCTGAAGATCGCGATATTATCTTTAACGGCAGCCTCATCCAATTTAATGAACGTCCTGTTGAAAATTTCAATCAGCCTTGGACTGCTCGTTTTGGTTGGGACATTGAGTTTTCAAATTTACCATTAAAGATTAATAACTTCTTAAGCTACAAATCTGAATATAAAGATACGTATAAACTAAAAAACAAAGTTGAATATGATGGTGTCCTGTTGGAAGCCTATGCTACAGATACGATTAGACCTCGATTTAGTTGGGATATGCGTACCACTTATGATTTCAATTTCGCTAAAGACTACAAAGCAATATTCGGTTTAACCATTAACAATATTATCAATCGACATAATATCTATACCACCCCAGGTATTAGTGAGTCGACCAACAGACTTAGATCTGAAATTGGACGACAGTTCATTGCTGATGTCACATTTAAATTTTAAACTTTCCCCTATCAAGCGCGCCTCAAAACGCGCTTGATTCATTTTTAAATAGACTAAAACATGAAAAAAATAATCTTACTCTTTGGCCTGTGCATAGTATGTCTCGGTATCTTCATCTACATTTTTAGACCCGAAGCCAGCCTACCGATAAATCATTCAAATACTGTTGAGCACGATGCCAATCAGACAAATCAAACAGCATTGAATGATGACCAAGAATCTTCTATTCCCGAAACCAACGATCATGACACTCAAATACAAGCGAAAAAAACCAAAAAATTGAGCGAAGAAGCAATACAGTATTACCGAACAGCAAGTAAATACGGTTGGGAGTCAATCGTTCGTGATTTTGAAAATGGAACCATCCTAAAAAGTAAAATGCCTAAAGGGGAAATAGAAAAACTTTGCGAAATTGCACTGAGTCAAAGCACTGCCGATAAAACCAAACGCTTATTTAAAGCAAATTGCAAACCACTCAATGGCCGTTCATCCTCTATGATTATTAATGGCGCATTAACCAATGCAGAAGGCAAAATAGATCAAAACGAAATCATTGAAAAATTAAAACTCTACAAGTCGGAAAATGTTTTACAAACACACGTTACGTATAAATTTGGCCCGTATGAAGAAAAAAGCTCTTTGCAATCCAAAGCAATTGGCTGGGGGCTTGAAGACGTTTCTGATTATTTGCTGAGTATTGGAGTCGATTACACGGGCGTGGATGGTAATTTAATTTTAGACAATATCAAAGGCCGTAACCCTTCTGTGAGTTTGGTTCAAAAACTACTGAATGCAGGAATCGAGCCCAATAGTAACGTTTATAAACAAATGGAACAGAATGACTTTTCAACCAAATATCCTGACGTTTACAATTTATTAAAAGCACACAAACCATGAAAAACATCGTTATTACCAGCTGCCTGCTAATGAGTATGTATTGCTTTGCAAATGCTCCAGTGCCACAAAATCACGCTACCAATGCACCATCAGTGAAAAACATTCACGACTTTAAAAAGATCAAAGGGATGACAAATGATGCATCTCGTTATTATAAATTTATAAACATATATGGTTGGTCAGCCATAGTGCAGGAATTTGAAAATAAAAATATTCAAAACAGTAAAATGAAAAATAAAGAAGTTAAAAAAATGTGTGACACAGCGCATCTTATACTTCCACTTCAAGATATCAAGCGACTGATTGCTGCTGATTGCAAACCCAGCTCAAACGATGTGACTTTTAACACCATCAATAGGATTTTAAAAAATGGCGATGGTTCTATTAATGAACAAGAAATTATTGCCAAATTAGAATTTTATAATGCATTAGGATTATTAAAAACACATCAAACATACGGCCGTGGCTATCGTGCAGAAACATATAATTTACTCTACAAAGCTGCCGGTTTTGGTTTGCCTAATGTTTTTGATTATCTACTTAATATTAGACTCACAGTAAAATATACCGATGGTAACTTACTGAATACACATTTTGATGGTCGCTCCCCACAACTCGCTTTAACCCAAAAAATTTTAAAACTGGGTGTTGAGCCAAATGCTTCAACCATCACGATCATGCAACAACGGAACTTTAAACAACACTACCCCGACATTTACCAAGTCATCCTGTCCAATCTAGAACAGAAAAACCGTAAACTTTAATTAATTACAGCCTGACTGGTTTTGTTTATACTTCAGCTTGATCTATTTTGATGTAAGAACACCCTATGTTTAAAAAGTTGCTCTTGGTTTTAGCCATCTTATTTCCATCTGCACTCTATCTGTATATTGTGAGCCGCGATGACAACAAAGCCCCTGTAGCTGAACAAACTCAAGTACCTGCAACTTCTGAAGCTGAGTATCAGACTCCTGACCATTAATCCAATGGTCAGTGCTAAAGATTTAAATTTTAGATCAGTATTATCACATTATAAGAAAAATTCGATTTATCAATCATTTCACTGCATTCAATCATAAAATATACCTTTCATTCAATTTTCATTTCACTATGCAATCTCCCTCTGAACCTTCGCAACACTCGTCTGCTGAAGGTAAAAGTCCATCGCTTAAACGTGCGATGACGACTCGACACCTTGTGATGCTCTCACTTGGTGGTGCAATTGGTACTGGTTTGTTTATGGGTTCAGGTGAAGTTATTTCACAAGCTGGGCCTTTAGGCGCTGTTCTTGCCTATATTATTGGCGGTTTGATTGCCTACATGGTCATGCTCTGTTTGGGTGAACTTGCCGTACATTTACCTGTTTCTGGCTCTTTTGGTGCTTTTGCGACTAATTATATTGGCCCGGGTACCGGTTATATGGTGTCTTGGATGTACTGGTTGGGCTGGTCTGCCACCTTAGGTACAGAATTTACTGCGGCGGCTATTTTGATGCAGGAATGGTTTCCACAAACCTCTATTTGGTTATGGACACTGATCTTTGCAGCTGGCGTACTGATCTCTAATCTAAGTTCTACACGTGCGTTTGCAGAGTCAGAATTTTGGTTATCAATGGTGAAAGTTGCAACAGTGTTGATTTTCATCATCCTTGGTTTTGCCTGCATCTTTGGTTTCGTACCTTTCCAAGGCTATGAATCAGCTCCAATGTTCCACAATTTGACAGAACATGGTTGGCTGCCAAATGGTTTGTTCCCACTGTTTGCCACGCTATTGATCGTAAACTTTGCCTTTAATGGTACGGAGATGATTGGTATCGCTGCAGGTGAAACTGAAAACCCTGAAAAGAATGTGCCTAAAGCCATTCATGCTGCGGTATGGCGCTTAATCATTTTCTTTGTCGGCACTATTATCGTCATCAGTTCACTGTTGACCTATACCGATGCAGGTTTAAATGTCGGTGGACATGGCGGATTAAGTAGTAGTCCATTCGTTTCCGTATTTAACCTGATGGGTATTCCCTATGCAGAAGACTTGATTCGTTTTGTCATTATTACGGCTTTACTGTCTACAGCTAACTCTGGTTTATATGCTGCATCACGTATGATGTGGGCGCTGTCCGCACAAAAACAATTACCACGTGCTTTCGGCAAATTAAGCAAAACTGGTGTGCCTTATATTGCTGTATTGGTCACTATGATCGGTGGTTTACCGGGTCTATTGTCAGAACAATTTGGCGCAGATGTGATCTTCAAGAACTTGATGGGGGTTGCCGCTTTCACCATGGTGATCGTGTGGATGAGTATTTGTTGGAGTCAATTTAACTTCCGTCGCCAATGGCTGAAACAAGGTCATAGCGTGTCAGAACTTAAATTCCGTACACCATGGTTCCCACTGGTTCCAATCCTTGGCTTTGTCTGCTGTACCGCAACAGGTTTAAGTATGGCTGCAGATCCTGAAATGCTTTCAGGCTTTATTGGATGCTTGATCTTTATGGCGGCATGTTATGCAGGTTATTATTGGTTATATCATAATCAAGATTAAGCTGATTTAATGATTAATCTTTAAAGCGAATCCAAAGCCATTGGGTTCGCTTTTTTATTTTCAAAGCCTTTCTTTTCTATAATTTATTAATCGTTGATTTATATGTTTAAATAACAGACAAATGAGCTGAGATTTAAATTTTTTCTTTGACTCACATCATGTTTATTCATACTATGACAGCACCTTAAAACGTCCCTATCGTCTAGAGGCCTAGGACATCGCCCTTTCACGGCGGTAACCGGGGTTCGAATCCCCGTAGGGACGCCAATTCTTCTGTCAGTTCTGACAAACTTAAAGTTTATTTATCTATAATTTATATTAATTGATTGCATCATCATTACATTCTTCTCTACAATTACTCGCTTCATTATTTGATTCTCCTTTTTCTCTATGCAGTCATCACATTCTCCGAATGATGCTTCGCATCAGGGCAATTCTGCGCCGTTAAAACGCGCTATGAGTACTCGACATCTGGTGATGATTTCGCTTGGCGGCGCAATCGGTACTGGTTTATTTCTTGGTTCGGGTGAAGTCATTGCACAAACGGGGCCTGTAGGTGCCATTATTTCGTATTTTTTAGGCGGTATTATCGCCTATATGGTGATGCTTTGCTTAGGCGAGCTCGCTGTACATATGCCAGAATCTGGTTCATTTGGCGCTTATGCTAAACGCTATATCGGACCTGGTACGGGTTATACCATCACTTGGCTCTATTGGCTGACATGGTCAGTAACGCTAGGAACTGAATTTACCGCTGCTGCACTTTTAATGCAGGAATGGTTCTCAGACAGCTCTATGTGGATGTGGACCTTAATCTTTGGTGCTTTTGTATTCTGCTTGAATATGATTTCAACCAAATGGTTTGCTGAATCTGAATTTTGGCTAGCTTTAGTCAAAGTGATTACCGTTGTAGCCTTTATTATTTTAGGTCTATTGGCCATTTTTGGTGTTTTAGGCTATCGAGGCTATGAAGCTGCACCGCTGTTTAGCAACCTCACTGCACAAGGCTGGTTCCCTGAAGGTTTGTTCCCAATCTTCGCTACAATGTTGATTGTTAACTTTGCATTCTCAGGTACTGAACTGATTGGTGTTGCTGCGGGTGAAACCAAAGATCCAGCGAAAAATGTGCCTAAAGCCATTAACACGGCGATTTTCCGCTTATTGATTTTCTTTGTGGGTACCATTGTTGTTATTACTGCACTATTACCACACCAAGAGGCCGGCTTATCTGCCGAAGGTGTAAGTAGTTCACCTTTCGTAACGGTATTCCAGCACATTGGTATTCCTTATGCAGAAGACATTATCCGCTTTGTCATTATCACAGCCCTACTTTCTGCTGCAAACTCAGGTTTATTTGCTGCATCTCGAATGATGTGGTCATTGTCCTATAGTAAGCAATTACCTGCAGTGTTCTCTAAAGTGAACTCGCGGGGTATTCCTTATGTTGCCGTGATTGTGACCATGATCGGTGGTATGCCGGGCTTACTTTCTGAGCAATTTGCACCAGAAACCATCTTCAAAAACTTGTTAGGTGTCGCGGCATTTACCATGGTGGTGGTATGGATGAGTATTTGTTTAAGCCAATTCAACTTCCGCCGTCAGTGGTATAAAGAAGGCAAAACTGCAAAAGATTTAGCTTTTGCTGCACCACTCTTCCCAATCGTGCCGATACTCGGTTTTGTATTCTGTCTTATTACCTGTATTAGTATGGTATTTGACCCAGAAATGTTAACTGGCTTTATCTGCTGTATGATCTTCATTGTGGCGTGTTATATCAGCTACTACACCTTGTATCACAACAAAGATTGATCTGCGTTGTCATACCAAACACGATAAAAGAGTAACTTCGGTTGCTCTTTTTTTATGGCTATATTTTAATAAAAGTAGAATAAAAACTGGTCCGTCGATGAGGTGCAATATGCAGATCATCTTTATCCATGGCATGAATCAACAACAACAAACTGCACGTACGCTCGAACAGCATTGGCTTGCACTGTTGTCTCAAGGCTTAAAGCAAAGCCATCAAGAGACTTTTTTATCGTATATACAGCACCATATGCGCATGCCTTTTTATGGAGACTTACTCACGCGTTATCATTTGCAGAATATGCTTCAAGCCAGCACCTTGACACCTCAAACGTGGCCACATTTTCCGTTTATCCATCGCACTGAACTCCCAGAAAAATCACCAAAAGTACTTGAGCATCATGCTGTACAAAATAATCTACCTGACATCACCCTCAATGATGCTATTGGATTAAGCCAATCATTCAAATCGATCACTGCACTTGGCAAAGATCTTGTCCTACGCGATTTTGCAGTTTTAATGAATTATTTCCCAAAATTACATGCCACACTTTTGCATAAATTTTTGGTCGAAACTTATCTCTATTTATCCAATCCACACTTTATTCAGGCAGTTCATACTCGTCTGCATGAGCAATTACATCAAACGAAACCCACCCTGTTGATTGCACATTCGCTAGGTAGCGTGATTGCGTATCATTTTTTACTGTTACATCCTGAACTCAACATACAGCGCTTTATCACCTTGGGCTCACCTTTGGCTTTTCGTGTCATCCAAGCCCACTTACCTCAGCCTTTACAGCGACCTGATGCAATTTCAGGCGATTGGTTAAACTTTTATTCACATGATGATTTTCTCAGCGCTTTTCCACTGAGTCAGGCACCATTTGATTTTCAACCCGCCATTATCAACCAGCAAATTCAGACATCGATTGAACACCCACACGATATTGCTGGATATTTAACGCATCCAGAAGTTATTGCTACAATCTTACAAGTGTTGAAAAAACCGACATAAATAATGTATTTTTCAAACATTTTTAGCAAATTGTTTTAATTTTATGCACTCAACAACAAAAACTGAATTTATTTATAGAAAAGCGTTTGACACCCCCCGATTTTCACCCTAATATACGCCCACCTCTGAAACGTCCCTATCGTCTAGAGGCCTAGGACATCGCCCTTTCACGGCGGTAACCGGGGTTCGAATCCCCGTAGGGACGCCAATTTTCAGAAGTACATTTTATTAAGTCCCTATCGTCTAGAGGCCTAGGACATCGCCCTTTCACGGCGGTAACCGGGGTTCGAATCCCCGTAGGGACGCCATTATTTAGTCTAAAAACTTAGACTGAAATAAACGGTTTTAAAATTTGCTTTCTGTACTGTCCCTATCGTCTAGAGGCCTAGGACATCGCCCTTTCACGGCGGTAACCGGGGTTCGAATCCCCGTAGGGACGCCATATTCGAGTTGGTTTTAATCACTCATTAAAAAGCTCAAGCATTGCGACTTGGGCTTTTTTATTGCCTTAATTTCTAAATATTTCTTTTAAAAGTTTTGAATCATAAATGGCCTTAGGGGCAATCACCTGCTCATTCAGCGGAATATTTTGACCATAGCGCTGCCGCATTAGACGCTGGACTTCATTTTGTTTTAAATCAAATTGTTTCAGTTGTTGTAATGGAGAAAGTTCGATTCCTAAAGCATGCTGATAAGCTTTCCAAACAATTTCAGAACAGTAAATTGCACGGTCATCCCATTCAAAATATATATCATAGGGTTTGCCCAAGTACTTTTCTGCATGTTGTACCAACTTCGTTTTCTGCGGCACATTTAAGGGTTGTTTGAGCCTTTTTACGACATAGTGAGCATTCTCCCCACGCGTGATCCATTGATTTAAAGCGGTATATTGCACAGGTTGAATAGCTTCGAGCACCCAGGTTTGGTTATTTTTATTTACGATCATGCCCATGTGACTATAGGGCGAATGTGTGGCCTTTTGAATGCTTAAACTTTGCTGTGACTTTGAGATATGAAAAATGATATCCCCCGTCTGAAATACGGACTGGGCATAGAGGGCAGAACTGAGCCCCGAAAGAATGACTATTAATATTAAAATTTTAGACATTTTTATTGTAAGCAATATTGATATGAATAAAGGCAACCATAACATGGATGTATGCCGATTGCCCTTATTCTAATAATTCAATGATTGATTAAGCCGACTTACGTGAATTGACTTGCCCTTTAATGACCGCTGTTAAATTTCCTTTGAGATATTTAAAAAACACTTTTAACGGTGAAAGTTTAGGATTTGGCTGTTTGCCTTCACCAATCGATTTAAACTGAGCGGCATACCAAATAATTTCCATAATCGCCATTTTATCAATCATCGGTATGCCAGTTTTAATTTTGTCCACACCGTAACGAACATCCTGCCCCGCCAATAAACGATCAGCCAAATCGACTTCTACAGCGAAAGGACGTGCAATACCAATAAAATCACAAGCTCCACTGTCTAGTGCAGCATTCATGCCTTGCACGGTTCTAAACCCGCCGGTAACCATTAACGCGCATTTCACTTCTTTACGGATATTGTCCGCAAAATCGAGGAAATAAGCTTCACGAGCAATGGTACTGGCTTTACGTTTTTCTGCTTTAGCACCCGCCATCGCTGGCGCTTCATAGGAACCACCCGAGATTTCAATCATATCAATCCCTGCGGCATCGATTGCCTTAAAGACCTCAATCACATCTGCTTCGCTAATTCCGCCGCGTTGGAAATCAGCAGAATTCAGTTTGACCGAAATGATAAAATCATCGGTCGTCGCTGCGCGAACTGCCTTATAGATTTCAAGCAAAAAGCGCATGCGATTTTCATTTGAACCGCCCCACTGATCTTGACGTTTATTGGTCAGTGGCGACAAAAACTGACTAATTAAATAACCATGCGCACCATGCAATTGCACGCCTTCGAAGCCTGCCTTTTCACAAATGTGTGCGGCACGTGCAAAACGCTGAATAATATCTAAAATTTCATCTTCACGAAGTTCGCGCGGTGTTCCAAAAGTTGTAGCTAACATCGGACTAAATGGTACAGCGGACGGCGCAACCGTTTCCTTATTTAAACCTTTAGGACATTGACGGCCCGGATGTGAAAGTTGAACCAATTGCACCATGCCGTGCTTCTTACCTAACTCAGCCCACTGTGTTAACTGTGCTAAATCTCGCTCAGTTTCAGCGACCACAACCCCCGGCTCATTTTTAGCACAAAAATCCACCATGACATTACCGGTAATGGCACAGCCTAAACCACCCTTCGCCCAAGCTTCATATAACCCAAAATGTAAGTGATTGGGTTGGCCTGCGGTATTGGCCAATGCTTCACTCATTGCACCTTTGATGATGCGATTTTTAAACGTGGTATTACGAATTTTAAAGCTTTCAGCTAAATGGCTCATGACAATGTCCAAAATGAAATAATAAGTCCTGAGTATTTACTCTAATTACTATTTTCTAAAGGTCAAGGATATTTTGACAATGACACTTGTCAAAATATCCATAAGTTTGATTTTAGTATTGGCTGGCTTCAATTAATTTACGGGTATAGTCCGTTTGTGGTCGTGCAAATAGATCTGCGGTGTCTTGAAATTCCATGACTTTGGCATGGCGCAGTACCAACACTTTTTGACACAGGGCTTTGACCACGTGTAAATCGTGACTGATAAATAAATAACTCATATTAAATTCTTGCTGCAAACGCCGTAGCAGCTTCACGATGGCTTTTTGTGTCGTCCGATCTAGTGCCGATGTGGGTTCATCGAGTATCAATAATTTAGGACGTAATACCAACGCACGTGCTAAGGCGACTCTCTGCCGTTGCCCACCCGATAATTCATGTGGATAACGCTGCTTAAATGAGCTGGCTAATTCGACTTTCTGCAAAGCTTCATCTATACGCTGTACAATTTCATTTGCAGATAAATGCTGTAAGGCCAAACCTTCGCCAATGGTTTGCTCTACATTGAGCCGTGGATTTAAACTACTGAATGGATCTTGAAAGACAATTTGAAATTCACGACGTAAAGGTCTGAGCTGTTTTTCTGAAAGTTGATGGATGGCGTGTTGATTTAACATAATTTCGCCATCACTTTCTATGAGCCGAGCAATAGCCAATGCTAGGGAGCTTTTCCCTGAACCACTCTCTCCAACAATACCGATCGACTCACCTTCAGCCACTGTTAAATCCAAAGCCTCTACCGCAACGACATAATCTTTGATGCGGTTCAATAAGCCTTGTTTGACTGGGAACTTCACTCCTAATTGGTGTAATTTTAAAAGTGTCTGCGTTTGTGAAACCTGTATTGCTTTACCAAAATCATGGTCTAATAGATTTTTGGTATACGCCTGCTTCGGTTGCTCAAAAATTTCCTGAACATCTCCTTGTTCCACCACTTGTCCACGATTCATCACAATCACATGTTCGGCATAGCGCTTGACCAAATTCAGGTCATGGCTAATTAAAATCATGGCCATATTACGCTGCTGTTGTAGCGACTTTAATAAATTTAAGATTTGCGCTTGCAAAGTGACATCTAAAGCCGTGGTTGGCTCATCAGCGATTAAAATATCAGGATCTAAGGCCAATGCCATGGCAATCATGACACGTTGTCGCTGCCCCCCAGATAACTCATGTGGGTATCGTCTTAACTTATCTTCAGCATCAGGAATACCAACACCATTTAATAATTCTATAACCCGCTGCCGAGTTTTTGCCTTCGACCATCCCTGTAACAACAGTGACTCACCAACAATCTTTTCAACCCGATGTAAGGGATTTAAAGCTGTCATCGGCTCTTGAAAAATCATGGCAATTTTCTGTCCACGAATGTTTCGGTGCTGCTCAGGACTCAGTCCAAGAATATTTTGTCCATTCAGGCTGACGCTGCCTGTGACCTGCAGATCACTCGACAACAAACCGAGTATAGCTAGGCTGCTAATCGATTTACCTGAGCCGCTTTCTCCAACAATCGCTATCGTTTCACCTGCATGCAATTTAAAATTTAGATCATCAACCAAGACCTGTGCTGCATGTGAAATATGTAAATGTTCCACCTCTAACACGATGGGAGGTACATTAACTTGATGATTATTGACCTCTAGGATCGAATGCATCACGTGTCGCCTCCCCAATGTAAATCAATAAAGACAGCACGATCGCTAAGGTAAAAAACCCCGATAAGGCTAGCCATGGTGCATTCAGATTGTTTTTCCCTTGAAGCAATAACTCACCTAATGACGCTGCATCAGGCGGTAAGCCATAACCTAAGAAATCCAAGGCTGTCAGTGCAGTAATATTTGCCGTAAGCATGAAAGGTAGCTGTGAAAGACTGGAACTCATCGCATTTGGTAAAATATGCCGAAACATAATCGTACTATCTGTGACGCCAAGACTTCGTGCTGCACGGACATAATCAAAATTACGAGCACGTAAAAACTCTGCACGAACCAAGCCGACTAAAGTGGGCCAGCCAAACAACAGCATAATGACAAAGAGCCAATACACACTCGGTGTAAACATACTGACTAAAATCATTACCATGAATAGCATCGGGAGCCCACCCCAGACTTCTAAAATCCGTTGACCAATGAGGTCTATCCACCCACCATAATAGCCTTGTATCGCCCCAACCATGATGCCCAATATTGCTGAAGCAAAAGTTAATACAAAACCAAACAGGAGCGACACACGTAATCCATATAAAATTCGCGCCAGCACATCACGCCCTTGGTCATCGGTACCGAGCCAATTTTGTGCAGTTGGTGCAGATGGTACGGGCACAGCCAGTTCTAAATTCGGTGTTTGATAGGAAAATTTAATTAGTGGCCATACAGCCCAGCCTTTCTCTTCAATCAGTTGCTGAACGACAGGATCTTTATAATCAGCCTCAGTTTCAAATACCCCACCGAATGCGGTCTCTGGATAGCTTTTTAGTACGGGCACATATAAAGAATCATCGTATTTGACCAAGAGCGGTTTATCATTGGCAATAAACTCGACAGCTAGAGACAACATAAAAATCAAGGCAAAGCTGATAAAGCATGTAAAACCTAATTTATTGTCTTTAAAACGTTGAAATCGCGCTTGCATGATCGGAGACATTATTTTGCCCCCTGCGAATCAAAATTAATTCGTGGATCAATCATTTGATACATGACATCACTGATTAATCTTAAGATCAGCCCCATCAAGGTAAAAATAAACAAGGTGCCAAAAATCACTGGATAATCGCGTTGTACGATGGCTTCAAACCCCAACAATCCCAGGCCATCTAGATTGAAAATAATTTCAATAAATAGATTTCCCACAAAGAAGATGCCAATCAAGGCTTCTGGTAGACCAGCAATAACAATGAGCATTGCATTACGAAATACATGCCCATACAGCACACGTGATTCGGTCAAACCTTTAGAACGAGCAGCAAGAACATATTGCTTATTTAGTTCTTCCATAAAAGAGTATTTGGTCAGATAAGTTAAGCCAGCAAAACCACCAATCACCATGGCAAACAAAGGCAACGCCATATGCCAAAAATAATCTGCAATTTTGCCAAATACACTTAACTCAGTAAAATTCTCTGAAACTAAACCTTGTAGAGGAAACCACTGAAAATATGAACCACCTGCAAAAAATACAATGAGTAAAATGGCAAAGGCAAAAGCAGGAATGGCGTAGCCGATAGCCAATAAAATAGACGTACTTTTATCAAATAACAGACCATGTTGACGGGCTTTTTTAATGCCTAATGGAATAGACACCATATAGATCAGCAAGGTACTCCATAAGCCAAGGGATAAAGATACTGGCAGTTTTTCCCAAAGCAGCTGAGTGACAGGCTTATCTTTAAAGAAACTGGTACCAAAATCTAGTGTCACATAGCCCTTTAACATGAGCCAAAAACGTTCGAATAATGGTTTATCGAAACCATATTGCGCTTCGATTTTTGCCACCATTTCTTCACTGAGGCCTTTTGCACCTTGGTATTTACTGCCTGTCGTCGCAGTTTCACCACCACCCGTGTTTCCCATGCCTTGAAAGGATTCTGCTTGCTGTATAGCCTGCTCAACAGGTCCTCCTGGCGCAATCTGAATCACGACAAAGTTAATCAGTAAAATGAAAAACAATGTTGGAATAATCAGGAGCAATCTTTTTAAAATATATGTGCCCATGTTGCTTTCACATTCCTAGTCATTCAGGTGTATTTATTGCTGCCGTAGATATTGTGTTATTTGCTTGGCTTGAGCTACATCACTCCACCAATAGTCAATCCCTACAGAAAGTTTAGGTTTGACATAAGGTTGCTTATACATATGCCAATAGGCAAACCAGTTTTCACTTTGCCCAAACATTGGGATTTGATAATAACCCGCTCTAAGCAGGCGGTCTAAAACACGCGTACGAACAATCAATTCCTCCCGATTTGGAGCATTGATCACCTGTTGAATGAGCTTATCGATCACAGGATTTTTAATCCCAGCATAATTATAATTACCCACTTGATCGGCTGCTTGACTGCCCCAAAGTTGAGCTTGCTCACCCGCTGGAGTGAGCGATTGAGGCATTTCATCCACGATCATATCAAAGTCAATATTTCGCATACGCTCGGTGTATTGCGGTCCATCGACTTGTCGTAATAACACCTGAATACCTAAACGTTTCAAATTTCGTATAAATGGCATTAAGGTTCGCTGCAAATCTTGTTGCTGAATCAAAAGTTCAAATTTCACAGGCTGAGATTTTGCATCCACCAATCTGCCGTCTTGATAACGATAACCCGCATTCAATAACAGTTGGCGTGCATGCAGAAGGTTTTTTCGATTAAATCCACTGCCATCAGAAACAGGATATTGCCAATTGGATAAAACCCCCTGTCGTTGAATAGGATCAAGTTGCGATAACATCGGTTTTAAAATATCCAACTCTTGGATAGAGGGTTTTCCCTTTGCTTCTAACACACTATTACTAAAATAACTCTGTAAACGCTGATACTGCCCATAAAACAACGCTCTATTTTGCCATTCAAAATCATAAGCAAAAGTTAAAGCTTGCCGAAAGCGAATATCACTAAATGGCGCACGACGGGTATTAAATACGAGACTTTTTGTGGGAATCGGTCGTTCATGTTTAAAGCGATATTTGACAATTTTACCGTCTTTAAAAGCAGGAAAATTGTACGCTCCCACCCAATTACGTGCGGTCTTTTCCTCATATAACGTAAATTGACCCGCTTTAAAGCCTTCAAAGGCGATGTCTGGGCTGCGGTAATATACATATTTCAGATGGTTAAAATTATACCGACCACGATTGACAGCTAATTTCTGCCCCCAATAGTCTGGATTGCGCTTGTAGCGAATACTCCTACCTGCATCGATCTTCTCAATCGTGTAAGGGCCAGAGCCTAAAATGGGCTGCAATGTAATTTGAGTAAAATCTTTTTTTGCCCAATCCTTTTTGGAATAAATCGGCATTTGCGCCAAAATCATGGGCATATCCGTATTATGTCCAGATTTAAAACTCATCCTCACCTGATATTTAGATAAAATATCTGTTTTGTCCAAATCCGCTAGGTACATTTGTAGACCGGGATTTGATTTAGTTTGGAAGGTATCAAAACTAAACTTCACATCATCAGCTGTTAAGGCACTCCCATCACTAAATCGTGCTTTGGAGTTTAAATGAAAAATAACAAAATTAGTTTTTTTCGGGTCAAATGTCACTTTTTCGGCAAGTAACGGATACATCACGCCCGGCTCATCTAAAGATGAACTCATCAAACTATCAAATAGATAATTGATACCTTCAACAGAACGCCCTTTTCCATTCATGCTGTTTAAATTATCAAAACTCCCAATACTCGAAGTCGTGATATAGCCCCCTTTAGTGGCAAAAGGATTGGCATAGGGCATTGCCTGTAATTGATGATATTGAGGGCTACTATGTATGGCAAGAAAAGGCGTGGTCTGCAATGCAGCCCACGCCCCTGTTGAAAGTATGCTCAAGGTCATACCAAACACGTAACGCGAAGTTGAAGCAGAATACATTCAACTTAACTCCTTAATGTTTGGACTCAGTTCGGTACTTTTATCACTTCACCAATACGTAACTGAGCAGACGGTTGCATATCATTCATTTCAGCGAGTTTTGATGTATCTAGTCCATAACGACTTGCCAAACCAATCAGCGTATCCCCGCGTTTAATACGGTATTCACTGATGGTTTTAGGAACTTGTAAATTTTGACCAACACGAAGCCCAGCACGCGGGTTCAAGTTATTTAACTCAGCCAATGCTGCCACAGTTAACCCCGTCCGACTAGCAATCGAATTTAAAGACTCGCCTGATTTCACAGTATAGCTTTCAGTATTTGCTGGTTTCACATTGCTCGTAGAGGATTTAGCTTCCGTTTTTTTGGTTTCAGTTGCTTTACTAGCTACATCAGCAGGTAGTTCACCATCTACTTTTAAACGCTGCCCTACACGAATCGCACTATTGGTATTTAGGCCATTTAATTCAGCTAAATAACGCAATTGAAGATGATATTTCTTCGCAATCACACCCAGCGTTTCACCTGATTTCACCACATGAAAATCGGTCGCTTCAACAGAATTCGTTCGTGTATTGGTTTTGCTTTCAGTTTTGGTCGGCTCAACTTTAGTTTCTACTTTAACCGGTGCAACATCACCTGTTAATTTTAATTTCTGCCCAACACGTAGACCTGAACTACGCTCTATGCCATTTAAATTCGCGACATAGTCCATGCCCAAATCATAGCGGCTAGCAATACCTGTCAGTGTATCGCCAGACTGCACCACATAAGTATCTGGAACAGTTGAACTTGCAGGTACTTTAATACTTTGCCCAGCCATCAGCCCACTGTTTGCCGACATGTCATTTAAACTCGCCAATTCAGACAAACTGATTTTTGACTGCGTCGCAATGCTGTAAAGCGTATCACCACGCTGAACTTTATAGCTTTCAACTTTATAAGCAGGATCAACTTTGACATTTTCAATGCGATTTACGACTTTGCTTTCAAGCTTTTCAACTTTGCTCTCAACCTCGGCTACTGCTTGTAATGGCACATTAATTTTTTGCCCCACCATCAAACTACTGCCAGCCGTTAAGCCTGTTGTTAAATCTGCCAACTCTTGATTTGACAGCGCATAACGATCTGCAATGAGTTTTAGATATTCACCACGTTTTACCGTGTAGGATTTTGTTTGAACTTTTGCAGATTTTTCGACAACTTGAGCTGCTTTCTTGTTAGCTTCCAATTTTGCTTTAGATGCAGGTGTTTCTTTTAAGGACAATTTCTGCCCAACATATAAACCACTCGTGGTGGTTAAACCATTGTAGTCTGCGAGTTGCTTCGTACTTAAACCAAATTGACTCGCAACAGCTGTAAGACTGTCATTTGCTTTCACTACGTAGCTATCTGCTATAGGCTTGGCTTTCGACTCTTCGTTATTTTGAACAATCGGTTTCGCATCATATAAATAGATGGTCGTACCGACATACAAAGTCGAATCTGGCGAAATTTGGTTCCAAGCTGCAATATCACGCCAATTCACGCCATTTTTCATCGCGATCAACGCTAAAGTGTCACCTGCCAAAACTGTATAAGTACTGCGTTTACCTTTAGGTGGTACAACTACAATTTCAGAATCTGTACGAATGACATTTTTACCTTGGTTGCGTTTGGCTTCTTCAGAATCAGCACCTGTATTTTCAGCCACGCTTTTCGGGTAAGAGAAACCTTTGGTCAGTTCTTTACCTTGTTGATCCGCAATCGACTGGCTGGTCTGAATCGCTGTCAACTTAATCTTACCATCATAAGGATCGACAATTTCAGTGCCCTTCGGCGCAATAGCTTTAATTTCCTGAACGACTTCTTCTTGTTCTGCTTTGGTCGCTACTGGTTTTAACACCTCATCAACTGTTTTGGTCTCACCTTCGGCTTTAATAGCCGCCATGATTTGCTCACGCTCATTTGCGCTGAGTGGTGGCTCGACAGACACGGCTTTCACAGGAGTCGAAGGTGTTACAGCGACTGGTATACGCGGCGCACTTGGAATATCACTATTCGATGCAAATGCAGCTAAAGCAGATGATCCCATTGGTGTTTTGCCTTTCGTTCCTGACGGAATACTTGGCGTTACCGTTGCAGCGACTACAGGTGGTTTGGCAGAAGCTGTCACTGTCGGCTGTGTGGTCAGCGTAGGTGGCGTCACTTTAGCGGGCTGAATAGTTTTACTATTTAATTCCGGCGGAGTAACACGTGACGGTGTTATTTCAACATTATTTTTTGGTAAGTTATAAGTTGAATTACTTGCCCAATAACCTGATGAACCACCTGATTGTAATTTTTTCAAACGTGCATCGACTGATGGACTCACATCCGCAGGAATTAAAATCCGCATTGGGCTGCTGCTATCAATCACATCGCCACGATGACCCGGGTTTAGTGCATAAAGTTCTGCACGACTTAAACCAGTAATAGATGCAATTTCATTTAAATTTGCAGGCCCTACAGCCACTTCACGAAAATGTGGACGGTTAGCAATTGGCGGTAAACTTACGCCATAAGCACTTGGATTTTTAATAATTTGAGCAACAGCCAAGAAACGTGGGACATAGTTCATGGTTTCTTGTGGCAGTTTTAACGACCAATAATCGGTTGGCAAACCTGCTGCACGGTTACGGTTAATCGCTTGTTGAATACGCCCCGGCCCTGCATTATAAGAAGCCAAAGCCAATTCCCACGAACCGAACTGGTTATGTAGCGCACCTAAAAACTCATAAGCTGCACGCGTAGATTCAACTACGTCACGACGACCATCATACATTGAGGTTTGTTTTAAGCCGTAAATACGTCCAGTACTTGGAATAAACTGCCATAAACCTGCTGCGGCAGCACTTGAAGTTGCTGCTGGGTCATAAGAACTTTCAATCACTGGCAATAACGCCAACTCAGTCGGCAAACCACGACGTTCTGCTTCTTTAACCGTGTGATATAAATAACGGGACGCACGCGCACTTAAACGGTCAATATACGGTTGACGTGAAATAAACCAACCACGCTGTGCTTCAATTCGCGTATCCCAGTGGTTCAAATCCATTTTGAAACCAACGGTCATTCGCTTCCAAACATCACCGTGCTTTAGTACTAAAAGGCGGTCGCCTTCTACGGCACGCATGTCTGTTGCAGAAAGTAAATCTTCGAGTGAATCTAAACTATTGGCATCGAGAAAGTTTGAGCCAACTTGTTTACTTGCTGAGTTCTGCTTAGTCGTTTGCGATGAAGAACAGCCCGTCAGACCAAGAGCTGCGAGCGCAGAACCCAAGACTGTAAATTTAAAAATTTGTGGTAACGTAGGCTGCCAGACAGTCGCAGTTGATTTATACATAAAAAAATCCAGACAACTCATATAAAATTTATTTTTTAGATATGCCATTGTAGTGAAGCAGAACACAGACACAAGGCGTTAATTTAACGCTATTTCAGTATAAATGTTACAAGAAATTAAAAAAATCGCCAGAAATGGATTTCTCTCTGTCATTTGCGTTATAGAATATACGGTTCTGAATGCTTGTTTTTCTCCGGATTTGATTTATGTCTCAAACAATCACGCTTTATGTTGATGGTGCATGTAAAGGCAACCCTGGCTTAGGGGGTTGGGGGGCCTATATCATCCGTGAAACTGGAGAAGAAAAACTCTGCGGCGGCGAAGCTGAAACCACCAATAACCGTATGGAATTGACTGCTGCAATTGAAGGTATTCAACACTGTCCGTCCGATGCAAAACTGATTATTTGGACAGACTCTAACTATGTCAAACAAGGCATTACCGAGTGGATACATGGTTGGAAAAAGAAAAACTGGAAAGATGTTAAAAATCCTGATCTGTGGAAATTACTGGATGCAACTTGTCAGGGTCGGGAAATTGAATGGAACTGGATTAAAGGGCATGCAGGCCATCCGGGAAATGAAATGGCTGATCAATTGGCCAATCTAGGCGCAGAAAAAACCCTCGAACGCATCAAACAAGCAGCATCTACAGCTGAAGCACCTAAAAAAAAAGCTGAACCTGACTGGCTATTAAATGATCCGTTTGGACTCGAATTTGCTGATAGTGATGATGAAGAAGAAATCTCTGAAGAAGCTACGATTTCAAATGAAAGCATTGTTGACGCTTCAATTCAGGAATCTTCAATTGCTCAGCCGCTAGAAATTGCTCCGTCACTTGAAATCGCTGCTGAGACAGCGAACAATGCAGAGCAGATTGATGACATTGCGATAGAACAACAAACAACTGACACTGCTTCAACGTTGAGCGCAGCTGCTCCTATACAGTCTAAACAAGCTGCTGAAATCCATCCGATGATTGTCATTACACCAGCAACCGTCGATGTATCTGGCCCACGACAATTAATTTTGGATACGGAAACTACGGGTTTCTATTTCCAAGATGGCGACCGCATTATTGAAGTCGGTGCGGTGGAAATGATTAACCGTAAACTGACCGGCAGCTCAATTCATATTTATATCAACCCGCAAAAACCTGTCGGCGAATCTGAAAATATTCACGGAATCAGTGATGACTTTCTAAAAGACAAACCACTGTATGCTGAAATTGCTGATGTATTATTTGACTATCTAAAAGGCGCAGAAATCATTGCGCATAATGCAACCTTCGATATGAACTTCCTTGATATGGAGTTCAAACGCGCAGGTTTTGTGGCCTTATCGGAAGTTTGCGAAGTTACCGATACCTTGGCTATGGCCAAAGCCAAGCATCCAGGCCAGAAAAACTCACTCGATGCGTTGGTGCGTCGCTATGAAATTCCACAACGAGACCGTACCTTCCATGGTGCCTTACTCGATGCTGAAATTCTGTCTGACGTTTACCTAGCAATGACGGGCGGTCAGGTATCCTTTGATATCGATGCACTGACCCACTCGCAAAATGAAGATGGTTCGCAAACCCGCGCCGCTGTTGAAATTGAATTACCAGTGATTTTACCTTCAGCAGATGAACTTGAAGCCCATGAGACATGGGTCAAACAATTTGAAGAAAAACATGGTACACCTTGCCTTTTTGCGAAATAAAATCTAAATTTCGTGTTACTTTTTGTATATAAACAATTCTTACATACGCTATAGTAAAACCATAAACATGGACCGCCTTAAGGGGCGGTTAATAAACAAGATAAAACATCTAGGAAAGGTGCAGATACATGTCTTACCAAACCTCTATCCATTTTGATCCAACGGCTTTGCTGATAATAAAAAATGAGGTTGATAACTCAATCAAGTTAGTCGAATCAGCAGTCAGCACCTTAGTTGAAGATCAAACTTTACCTTTCGGGATTGATGATGCACTGATTCAATTTGAACAATGTGCTCAAGTATTAGCTTTAGTTGATATGCCAAGTTTGGCAAAAATCGCTCAATATTCAGCAGAGTTAATGCGCAAGATCATGGGGAATCCTGCGCAAATTAACACTCAAAATGTCATCGCACTGAGCGAAGGCACAACCATGCTGAAACGCTATATCGAATTTATCTGCCTGCGTGAAGTTAAAATTCCACAGTTCCTACTCGACAGTCTGAATCGTCTAGAACTGTCTTTGGGTAAACCTCTAACGTCGGAAGGCCAACACATTGAGTCCCTACTCGATTGTATTACTCCTGACTTTGACTTACCTCAAGCGCCTGCACTTGAAAAATCAAAATACGTTCACCGTCTGTATAAGTTGGCGTTGAATAAATTGATTAAACAAGAAGAAACTGAGCTGGATCTGCAAGCGATTAAATTGGTCGGTACGTATTTAGCAGGTCTTTCAGACAAACATCCAAGCAAACAATACTGGAACTTGGTTTTTGTTGCGTTTAATCAAATTGATCAAATCTTAATTACCGATGCTCGTTTACGTACCTTGGTAAGCATTGAACGCAATATGGCTCAATATTTTGCAGGAACTGAGCGCTTTAAAGCATCCATTTCTGATTTAGCCAATGTCTTAAGTCTAAGCATTAGCCAAGAAGATGACATTTCTCATCATATTCGTGGCAAGTTAAATATCGGTGAAGATCTTCTTACCGACACCCAATTGCAAGTTTTCAGTCGTCATTTATATGGTCCTGACTTCGAAACCATGCATACCATTGGTGAATTGGTTACGACTGAAATGACGCAAATTCGTAATGATATTGAATTTAACTATCAAAATATGACGCCTGAAAAAACCCAAGAACTTCAAGCGAAATTGAACGAATTGGCAAATATTTTCAAAGTCTTGAACTTAAATGAAGCTTATAACGACCTGTCGCGTCAAGCTGCGTCATTAGGTAATGCTGAGATTTTACAAGATGAAAGCTTTGCCCAGCAGTTGATGAACAATATCTTGTCTGCCATGAACTCGATTGGTGTGCTTGAGCGTCATCACACCTCTAGCCGCTTACAACTTCGTGTGAATAATATGAATATTTCACTCGACCGTTTAGATGAAGCACATGCTGCCCTGTTAAATGAGACCAAGGTTTTAATTGATGCTGCTAGCCAATCTTTGGTTCAGTATTTACAAAACCAAGATTTAACACAACTTGAAGCGACTGCAACTCAATTCCGCGAAATTGGTGGTGCAATGTTGTTCCTCAATGCAGATGCAGCTCAAAATGCGCTGAATTCAACTGCTCAATTCATTTTGAAACGAGTTGAATCATCAACAGCGATTGATGCAAATGAAGTGAATCAAGCATTAGATTCATTGGCAAGTGCTGACATGCTCATTGACAATTTAAAGAACAAACAACCTGTATTACACACGATGTTTAAGGTAGCATTGGACAGTAGCGAAAAACTGAAATCTGCAGCAGCCTAATGTCTAAATTGTCACTTGCCTATATCTTTAAACAACAGCAATTGTTGGTCGATGAAAACTTTCAACTTCCAGAAGTTGAGCAACTCGCAAGTGATTTAAATATAGGTACGGGTGATCAAGTGATTGCCCGTGACCTCCTCGAAGATGAGCCTATTCCTCAAGGCTTACAACTCATTCCAATACGTCAGCTTTTGCAACTCTGGAATGTCAAAGAGTTTGAACAAGCTAGTCGTGCAATTCAACTTTTAGAATGGCGTCGTAATCATAAATTTTGTAGCCATTGCGGTACAGCAACTGAAGTTCACGCGACTGAATATGCAATGGTATGCCCTGCCTGTGGCTATCACCAATATCCACGGGTCAATCCCTGCGTCATTACCGTTATTACACGTGGCAAGGACGAAATCCTCTTAGCAAAAAATGCGCGTAACGCACGGCAAATGTATGGCTTAATTGCCGGTTTTGTTGAAGTTGGCGAAACTTTAGAGGAAGCTGTACGTCGCGAAACCTTGGAAGAAGTTGGCATACAGGTTAAAAATATCCAGTACTTAGCTAGCCAACCTTGGCCTTTCCCGAGTAATTTAATGATTGCTTTTAAAGCCGAATATGCAGCTGGTGAATTACAGTTACAAGAAGAAGAAATTGCGGATGCCGCATTTTTCAAGTTTGATCATCTGCCAGAAATCCCCTTTAAAGGTAGTATTGCCCACGCCATGATTATGCATGCGATACATGGAACAGCGGTAGCTGATGATACAGAGGCTTGGCTTTAATCAAGCAGCAAAAGGTATTTACAAAAAAATAAACCGCAATAGATTTGCGGTTTATCCATACCATTTACAGCTCTCTAAACCTTCGGGCTAATTTCATCTAAAACACGCATAATTTCAGCTTTGGTTTTAAAGAAACGACTAAATAAGCTCGATACTGACCCAATCATCGTGATATGACCGACACGAGGAATTTCTATTAACTGACTGTGATTTCCCAATGCCTTTAATTGACGGTCTAAATCTTCACTATTATTTACCCCAACAATATCGTCATTCGCGGCAGTAAATAAGTAGTGTTTTACTTTGTTAGATTCAACAAAATAATACGGCATCACTTGCTGATATGGGACATCTTGATCGAAAGCCTCAGCACAAATTGGGTCACCTTTATAGTCAAAATGATAAGGCCCAGCCAAGCCGACAATGGCACGAATGTTTTCACGGATTTGTAATTGATATGGCTGAGGATGGTACAGCGCAGACATGACATTAAATGCCCCTGCTGAATGCCCCATCAACACCAAATCTTCTAGTTCGATCTGCAACTTATGCTGTGATTGCGTCAAATAGTTTAATGCTAGACTCAAATCATCAATTGATGCAGGAAAAATATGTTCTGGTGCAAGTTGATAGTTTATAACCGCAACATCAAAACCTTCTTTAGCAAAGGCTTCACCAATAAAACCATAGTCTTTTTTATCACCATGCATCCATGCGCCACCATGTACAAATACAATCAGTGGGCGCTTTTGACGTGGTTGCTCAGTACGATATAAATCCAAACGATGACGGGCTTTTAAGCCATACGCAATATTACTTTGGATGCTATAACCTTTTTTAGGTGTGAGCCGATTGAGTGCAAGACTACCAAAATCATAGATTCTAAAGTCTCGATAAAGTGATTTTGCCAGCTCCACCTTTTGTTGAAGCTGTTGTGACCAAAGCTGAAACTTGCTCGACATAGATTTTCGATACTAAATAATTGAGATTTATTGTGCGTGGTTTGGATCAACTGCATCTGGATCAATGGCAACGGGCGTTTGTACTTCAGGCTGCACATTACTAACAGTTGGTGTGGTAAAGCTCGAGTTGATACTACGCTCTTGTGGATTTGAGCTTTGTTCAACATTGTCAATTAAAGTGACAATTCGCGTTACATTACCCACTTGTTGCAAGATTTGATTTAAGTCTGTGATTTCCGCACTGTTTAAACGGCCCATCACATAAAGAACAGCATCTTCAGTATGAATGTGTACTTTGCTGTCAGATACCACAGGCGCTTTCATAATTAGCCCACGGGTATTAGCTGTTACAGCTGTATCTTGCATAATAGTGCTGTAGCTAATTTGGTTGCCCACAGTAATATAATTATGTACGGTTTTAACATCACTCATTGAACGAACATTTTCTTCAGCCAATTCTTTTAAGTGATTATCAGGCACTTGGCCTGTTAACAACACATTGCCATGAAAGCTTTCAATATTGACACGAGATTGTTTAAAACGACTGTCTAATTTATATAAATTAATTTTTGCAGTACGAACAATAGATGAGTCAATAAATACTTGCCCCAAAGAGCGTGCACCACTTTCCGTTCCTACAGGTGCTGAGCCTGTACCATTTGAAATAAAACTCGCACATCCTGATAAACTCGCGACACAAAGCATCGTCATTGCAATACGCTTAACCACTCAGCACAACTCCTAAAATTTTTACACCGGTATTTTTCTATGCATTTACACAGTTTCTTTTATCAGAGATTAATCAACTCTTGATCAAAAGTAAAAGCATTTTCAATCCATTGCTGATCATACGGGTATTTTGAAAAGTCTTGCTGTAGTGTTTTTGCAAAGTGTTGATAAAAATCAAAACAAATCACATCAAAGCGACAATAATAATCATAAAAATGTGACTGTTCATTTAAAAAATGCAACGCGGTCTTCATCATTTTACGTTGTTTGTGAATCGAGATTGTTTCTATCGCTTGCGCATATTGGGTATTTGAACGCGCTTTAACTTCAATAAAAACCAAATCCTTTTCTCGAGCCACGATCAAATCAATTTCGCCATAACGACTATGTAAATTACGTTGTACCAAGACATAATTTTGCTGCTGTGCCCATGTTAGCGCTTGCTGCTCTGCCCACTGGCCTAAGTTCATCATATCCACACCCTCAATCTAACTTTTCCTATTAAATTGAAATCGGCTCAATACCCTTTTTAGTTCGTTGATAGCAATGTGGAATACGGTGAATTTGATTGTCACTGATTTTAATTAATCCTGTCCTGCCCTGAAATTCTAAACTTTTTAATTTGGGCTCTTGTAAATATTGCTTCGCGATATGCCACGCGTCACCACCGAAAGCCATTAAACGTTGATATGGCATCGCAACAGGATTATGTTCATAAGCCCGCATTACATCTGACCACTTCGCATCATACAATGCTGGTGCATCACAAAACTTCACCCCCATTGGTACTGGTTGATCGGCCTCAATTGCATTGGCCAACGTGTAAATTTGCTTTTTAGGTAAATTATTTTGACTATTTAACCACTGATTATTACCGAGCAATAACACCCCCTGATATTTCTTTATTTTTGCAGGCAATTGATCAATAACATGTAATGGCAGAGGTGTTTGACTCATGAGCACCATTAACATCAGTTCATGCTCATCCTCTGTCCCTGGCTGCCTGAACACCATCACTTCTTTTAATTGATCTTTTTCAAAAATATTTTTTAAAGCTACAGCATCATCACGTTTGGCCAAACTATATTGCCAAACATTGGTGATTTGATTTGAAGATTCATTTAATGCAAGTACACGGACTTTCGGTTTGGCCTTGACCAAGGCTTCGACGTCTTGACGTGCAAGTGGTCCAATGACCAGTTGTGTTTTTTTATTGACGTGTTTTTTTAATAAAGCTGCGATCTGCTTTTGATCCGAATTAATAAATTTTACGGGTACTTTATAGTCGGATGAATTATACGCGCTGTTGAAACCCTGCTTAATACTGGATGCAGCTCGCGCCATAGGGCCAGATTCAGGTAGAATGACCAATACGTCTGCTTGTGCTGCTGAAATTAAACTGCTTAGCAAGCAAAAAACCATTATTTTTTTCTTATTATCCAACATGGAGAAACCTATGAGTGCTCAGTTATTTGTTGTTGCGACTCCAATCGGGCACTTAGATGATATTAGTTATCGTGCAATTGATGTTTTGAAGTCGGTTAAAATTATTGCCGCTGAGGATACACGAACTTCAGCACAATTACTTAAACATTTTAGTATCAATACACCTTTAACCGCCTGCCACGACCATAACGAAAGCAACAAAATAGACCAGCTGATTGAACGCCTCGAAAAGGGTGAAAATATGGCGCTGATTAGTGATGCAGGCACACCATTGATCAGTGACCCCGGCTTTAAACTGGTTCGTGCTGCACAAGAAAAAAATATTCGTGTCATTCCTGTGCCGGGTGCCTGTGCTGCCATTGCAGCTCTCAGTGCTGTCGGCCTACCCAGTGACCGTTTTAGTTTCGAAGGCTTTTTACCGTCTAAACAGTCACAACGTCTTTTAGCACTGGAAAAACTGAAAGACGAAACTCAAACCATGATTATTTATGAAGCGCCGCACCGTATTGTGGATTGCCTAAAAGATATGTCGAATGTCTTTGGTGCAGATCGTCCTGTGGGCTTTGCACGTGAAATTACCAAAACATTTGAAACTATTAAAAAAATGTCTTTGGGCGAATTGGTTCATTTTGTCGAATCTGATCACAATCAGCAAAAAGGCGAAATCGTATTGGTGATTGGTGGTGCGACCGAAGAAAAAGACCTAGAGCAAGAAAAGTTAGACAAATTGTTGACCCGTTTACTTCAAGACTTGTCCGTTAAAGCTGCCTCTCAGTTGGCTGCAGATTTAACTGGGATTAAAAAGAAAGTGGCCTATCAACGTGCTTTAGAATTAACCCAAGCGAACGATTAAGCTTAATTTTTTTTATTTTTAATTTGAACCGCTTATGGGACCTACGGGTTCCATAAGCTATCCCATACAATAATTTAAATAGAATGAAAAAAGTTGCTTATAACATGTCCATAAATCTGTCTGTCAAAAAACCGCTGATGTTCATTCTCTTTAATCTGGTTTGGCTCACCGCCCTTGCACATATTATTTATACTGGCATTCAACCCTATCCGCACTATATTAGTGGCGAGCAAATGACGGCCGATCATAGCGCGATTGCGATGGTCTGTGGATATTGTTCCCTCTATTTTGTAGTCGGTAATTTACTAAAACTGAGCCAATTTTGGGATAGGCATCGCTATTGGGCTTATGTCGTTTTGAGTGCGGTATTACTTTTTCAATCTTTTGTCGCTGCTGTGGCGACCATGCATGCACCACCGTATATTGCTGCATTTATTATCAATTGTATGTTTTTGCTTTTACTGCATTTTGTGTTCTATCCTATTTACGCGATCAGTCGTAAATATATGAAGCCAAAGACGACTTAAAATAACTTCACAACGTCATAACTAAACATGCTTAGTTTAAAAATGAATGACCTTCAGCCTCGCACAAGCGAATGAAGCAAAAAAAACACCACATGACGTGGTGTTTTTTCATTTTTAATCTTTTGCCGATTCGTCTGGAGGGACTTCGGTAATACGACCACCACGCGCTAAGAACGCAGCAACTTCATCTTCAAGCGCCTGACGTTGTTTTAGTTTTGCAGTCACTGTTAATGTTTCAGCTTCAGAGGTGTCACCATCAGAAGCAGAATCAGCTGCGTCACCTGCACCTTTTTCAGCTGCTTGTGCTTCATCTTCATCAACTACTGAATCTTCTGGATCATCATAATCGTTCATATCAGTCATTGTGTTCTCCCCGCGAATGACTTCTGTTTGCCAGCGAATGGCTGGTTTTAAATTAACAGAAATTTAGCAATCTCTGAGCATTTCGACTAGTACCCACAACCAAAAAATCGTATCTTTTTTAATCAAAATCGTAACCTTGTTTATACGACTGTCTAAAAAATATCAGACTTTGACCTAAGCTGCGTAGATTGTCTCTTTTAAAATACTCAGACCATTGGCTTGAGCCATAAACGCATCTTTTAGAACAGTCTGATTTTCCACTTGTTTTAAACCAAAGTTTCGCGCCCACACCACAGGTGAAAAAGTGGTGGTTTCTAACCAACCAATCGCGGACATACTATGCATCATGGCATCGTTTTGCCCTTTACGGCGGTGCTCATAGCGCTTCAAACTTTGTTCATGTGCCCACACACCTCGTTTTTTATCGGTCAAAAGCACATCGCAAAGCACCGCTGCATCTAAACAGCCAATATTCACGCCTTGTCCTGCAAGCGGATGAATCACATGGGCCGCATCTCCAATCAGCGCTAGACCATCATGAACATATTGCTGTGCAGCTCGTGCCTTCAATGGAAATTTAGCACGTGGCGTTGCTTCTAAGACTTCGCCGAGCATGTGATGGCTTTCTCGAGTGAGCAACGCAGTAAATTCAACATCGGATAAAGCCACATATTCATCGGCATAATCATCTGGTAAGGTCCACACAATCGATTGCCAATAACCGCTTTCTTCTTTTTTCAGACTCGCCATCGGCAAAAATGCTAAAGGGCCAGTTTCTAAGAAAATTTGACGTGCTAAATGCTGATGCGGTTGGGAGGTTTTAATTGCACAGCTCACACCGGCTTGCTTATAGTCCAATACATCTAGATCGATGAAAGCTTGCTCACGGACAAATGAGTTTGCACCATCTGCACCTATCACCAGTTTTGTTTTGAGCTGGGTACCATCTGCGAGGTGAATGATCCACACACCAACGCCACGCTCAACTCGACTGACCTTAACTTGGGTTCGGTAGTCTTCAAGCTGTTCTAGCATTTTTTCTTGAATGGCTAAATTCAATACACTTGGTTCAACCATTGAACCTAAAGCTTGCTCAACTGATGGTGTTTGCTCTGCCACATGACCAAAATTGATTTCTCCATAGCCATTTTTATTCCACACCTGCATACCAGTATAAGGCTGCTGACGGGCAAGCTTTTCCCAAACACCCACAGTCTTGAGTAAATGAATGGTGGCTTGACTGAGCGCCAAAACTCGAGGATTCGCAACACTTTTGGTTTTTTCTGCATCCAAAATAGGTGCCGCATCCAATACCGTAGCCTGCACACCGCCTTGCGCCAACAGCAATGCCGTTAAGCCACCGACCAAGCCGCCGCCGACAATCACGGCATCCAGTACATTTGTTTGATTTAAACTCATGCTTTTAGCCCCATTGCATAATTCGCGACCAAAGGCTTAATCCCCGGAATGGTATCAAAGGCAACTAATCCAGTATTGCGAATCAATTTTAAAAATGGGTTCTGGTTGCTAAAACCACGAACAACTGAATCACAGAATTTAATCACCCGCTGCTGATCGGTCAGGCGCGATTTTTCATAATCAAGCAACATAGCTGCATCACCCAGATCTGCATTTTTTTCAACTTGCTCTTTTAAATAACGGCGTAGTACATAGGCATCGCGCATACATAAGTTAAAGCCCTGACCAGCAACTGGGTGAATGGTATGTGCAGCATTTCCCATGAGCACTACACGACCTACAGCTTGTTTCTCTGCAAGTACTTGCGACAATGGGAAGCTGAAACGTTTACCAGTTTTTTGGAATTTACCTGCACGGTCGCCATAGGTTTCTTGTAAAGCATCTAAGAAGTGCTGATCATTTTCATCACCCATCCACTCGCCTTCAGTTCCTTTAGGAACAGGCCAAACCACTGAGCGACGGTATTCACCTGGAAGTGGCAGCAGCGCTAGCGGACCAAGCGGACTAAAACGCTCGAAACCGACATAACCATGCGGTTTAGAGGTTTGTACTGTAGTGACAATCGCCACTTGGTCATAATCATGCACCGATGCGCCAATACCTAAGGCTTTACGGCAGAATGAATCACGGCCATCGGCGGCAATCACAATTTTAGATTGTAGTTTGAGCTGTTCTTTAGCACGCTTTGCTTCAATATAGGCATGGTCTGCATCCTGCGTCAGCGAAGTCACTTGTACGCCGTCAATTAATTCTATCAGCGGTTCTTTTTTGACTTCTGTGAGCAGCACACGGCCGAGCCATGCATTTTCAATAACTTGTCCAAAGCTTTCGACTTTTTCTTGTTCTGCTTTGAGTCTTGCCTTACCAAAACTGCCTTGCTCTGTAATATTCACTTCTAAAATAGGTGTGGCGTGTTCCTGCAAAGCATCCCAGAGGCCTAGTTCTTGATAAATTTGCACCGTACGGCGTGACAAGGCGCTGTTTCGTGCATCAAAACTCGAGTGATAAGGCTCAAGGTTTGCATCATCATAATTGGGGTATTTAGTGGCTTCTAAAAGTTTTACGCCAATTTTGTCTTTGGCCAACATGAGTGCCAGACTTAAACCGACCATACCACCACCAACTATGATGACTTCTTGCTGCATGCTTGTTTCCTTTTTTATCAAGTATTCGAATTTAGGACATTCACTCGAAATACATATAATCTGTAATGAATTTTATCTTACATCAAGGGCATGATTTTTTATAATGAAATACAAATTAGTTGCAGGTATTTGCACTGATTAAATACAAAATTAATCATCTCTTGCCGTAAATATTGATCTTTAAAAAAAGAGAAAATCACAATAAAAATGGCTAAGCCCATCAGAATCAACCATCATTTGCGTAAATCAGCGTCATTTGAACATGTCATGTTTTGATGCATTCAAAAGGATGATATCAAGCTAACAACCTGATGATCAGCATTTAGCAATTGCTCAATTATTTGAATAAGTGATTGCAGCTGCAGAAACCACTTATGTTACACCATTCGGTTTAATGAGCTTTTCATTACACAACATTTTCTGGATATATTCCGCAGCAGAATATATCCAGAAAATGTAATTTTTGTTGTGTTATTGGCGCCTTATCCTAAAGTTGATGCACGTACCAAGCTTTAATTTGAGTTAGGTACAGAGCAACTCTAAAGCGATGTTGAGCACTATTATTCAAACAGGTTTTAGCGCCAACTTTACCTTGGCATGGTGTGAAAATACTATGGCGCAAACCTTAGAAAATACGCTGCAAACCAATAATTGAGAAAGATTTACCCACCAAGCTGAGTTGTAGATTCATACCGATGTGACTGAGACAGCGAAAAAAAATCAACAAACAAACATTAGTGAATGGCTGTAATTATGATTATATGCACCCGAGTGTATGGTCCAATATGCTATAGATCTGATTTCACATGCTGAATATGCTGAACCGGCAACCGGCAACCGGCAACCGGCAACCGGCAACCGGCAACCGGCAACCGGACATTTGGCCGTATATGAAAAACCGGAAGAGTTTTTAAAATTAGCGACAGAATTTTTACAAAAGTCTTAATCGCAAAGTGAAGCTAAAAAGCCGATCAATGGATCGGCTTTTTTTATATTTATTTAATATTTTCCATGATTTGGTCAAAATATTGCGCTCATGTATTCAATTTATTTTCATAGCAATAGATAAAGATATAGAACACAAAAGACAGAAATGATCTCCTTAATACGGAATAATTTAAATGAATGGCTTAAGCATTAAAATGCTGGATTAATTTCTGCAATCGAATTTCTGCATCTTGATTAAAAGCATTCGCCGCTTGGTGATACCAGCGTTTCGCCATCTTTAAATCTTGAGCTGCGCCATTGCCTAGCTCATACATTAAGCCAATTTTATAGGGAGCAATTGCACAGCCTTGTTTTGCCGATTGCTTGTACAAGTTCATAGCTAGATTATAATCTTGATCAAGAATTTCGCCCTTTTCATATATTTCAGCAAGGGCCGTTCTTGCGTTTATATTTCCCTTTTCCACTGACTGATTCAGCAGAGCTAAAGCGATATGAACCTCTGTTTTACATGGTTTTCTGAACAACAGCACCGCTAACTTCAGCATCGCTGCATCATCCCCCTGATCAGCCGCTTTTTGATACCATCCTTGTGCTGTAACATCATTTTTTTCGACGCCGCATCCCGTTTCATACATTTCACCCAATTTAATTTGGGCTGCAATATCCCCTCTTGAGGCTAAACTCAAATAATCATCATAAGTACGCTGATTGTTATACTTAAACTTTATTTTCTTTACTGGATTATAATCACTATCAAAGATTTCAAAACCGACATAGTTTTTAAAGAGTTCAATCAATAACTGCCGAACCAATTGAGTATGATAAATTAAATGATCCTTTTCGCTAAAATAATAATACTGATAATAGCTTTCCAAATCTTCATTGATTTCTTCTTTTAAACTGTTTAAATCAGTCGTCCATTTTTTTTGAACTTTGCCATTTTCAACATATTCGTAAAAATATCTTGTTGAAAAGTTTAACCATTCCTTTTCAAAATCTTGTCTTTCTCCATCCATGTAAAGTTCCTCTTCTTCCGCTTGAATGACACATCTGATTTCTGCACCCTCTTTATAAAGCGCATAGCTATAGCTTGAATTTGTGTCTGCAAAATCAAAGAAGATCATCCATTTCATCGGCAACTTACTGCTCAGCAAACTGCTCCATTTTTCAGGTTCAGTAAAAGCAAAATGTGCTAATCCGGCACTATTGATACAAACAATATGATCCGTCAGCCACTCTATATCTAATGCAGATTTTGAGTTTTCTTCAAAATAAACCAGCCAATCATTTACCAGTCTTTCAATATCCTGTTGATTGCCATTAAAGGGAATAACCACTCCAGCTTTTCTAACACCCATAATTATGATTAAAATAAAAAATTTATACGATTAGGGTCTGTTGACATTTGTTGATTAAAAAAATAGCGAGATAGTAAAATTAAATCGCCAAACCCAATTTTACACTCGCTATGCCTCGAACAATGCTAAATGATCAACACTGGTCCAAGTTACTT
>NZ_VPCB01000018.1:0-62989 GCF_013418435.1 Acinetobacter sp. YH12142
AGCAAGTAACTTGGACCAGTGTTGATCATTTAGCATTGTTCGAGGCATAGCGAGTGTAAAATTGGGTTTGGCGATTTAATTTTACTATCTCGCTATTTTTTTAATCAACAAATGTCAACAGACCCTAGCAATACAGGACATTTCATTATCTTCAGATGATACTTTTTGTCAGACAATCATCCTTGCGCTGACTTTAAAATTACTGGATTAGTGGTCTGAATTTTTGCCTTCAGCTTGGGGTAAATCTTCAGATGTAGTGTCGACGTCATCGAATGCTTCCGCATCTGCATCGATTTCAATATCATCTTCCGATGCTTCAGGAATGCTATCAAGATCAAACTCTGTGGATTGTTCTAGAGTGAAGTTAAGACGACCCGCCATGACACTCGCTAACTCTTCTAAACCTTGTTTATTCAATGATGAGAACAATTGGATAGAGAAGTTTAGCTTCATTTTTTTCAATGCTGCTTTCACTTCTTGTAGTGCTTTAGAGGCTGGGCCACGGTTTAATTTATCTGATTTGGTCAGTAGTACATGCACGAACAATTTACGTGAATGTGCCCATTCCAACATCATGACATCAAAGTGTTGTAGTGGATGACGGATATCCATCAGCAGCACAAGACCTTGTAAACTTTCACGGTGTATCAGGTAGTTTTCTAACTCTTTTTGCCACACGATTTTCATCGCTTCAGGTACAGCGGCATAGCCATAACCCGGTAAGTCGACCAAACGTTGATCAGGATTTCCTAAACTGAAAAAGTTGATCATTTGGGTACGACCCGGTTTTTTCGACGCACGAGCCAATTGTTTTTGGTTGGTGAGCGCATTAATGGCACTCGACTTACCCGCATTGGAGCGGCCAGCAAAGGCAATTTCATAGCCGGTATCTTCAACGCAGAGGTTGAGTTTAGGCGCACTCATTAAGAACTCAGCTTTGCGTAGCCAGTTGAGCGAGCGCACAGCATATTCAGTAATCGCAGAGTCTACTTTTTTCTCGTAAGTAATCTTTTGCTTCGGCGCATTGGCCGCTTTACTGTTTCGTGATTTTCCTCTGTGCTGATGCATAACCCAACTTCAATAACTGATTTAACAACACGCATTATAAAGGAAGTCGGGCAGGCAAGCGAATTTTGTCGCAGGCAAAGTGAAATTAGAGATTGATCATTTGAATTGGAGATTGTGTTGTAAATTTAGATGCGCTGCTTGGTTGCAAGACATCGGCAAGTTTGTACTGATCGAGACTTTGATAAAACTGTTCTAAAGCTTGGTCTAAAATGCTTTTTAAACCACACTGACTGCGCAGTACGCAGGGTGGGTCATTGCATTCAACAATCTGGTGATTACCTTGCAAAATCCGTACGATTTGACCGAGCTGAGCCTCAAGTGCTTCAGGGTTAAGGCGGATGCCGCCACCTTTGCCGCGGCTGGTGATTAACCAGTTTTGCTTTGCCATAAAATGCACAATTTTCACCAAGTGATTACGCGAAACGTGCAGGTCTTCTGCAATTTCAGCAATGTTATAAGGCACATCACGAGGACGTGCGATATAGAGCAAAATGCGTAATGCATAATCGGTGAATTTATTGAGTTGCATGATAATACTGTGAGTCTGAGAGAAATAAATAAGGGCTAGTCTAGCATAACTAAACTAACCCTTTGTATTTCAGGTGAATAGCTTAGTTAGTGTTTTACACCACCAGTGCCGAAAGCTTCGCTGTGAATATTGCTAGCAGGAATACCACGAGCAATTAAAGCTTTCTGTTGTTCAGCCATAAATGGCATTGGACCGCAAAGGTAATAATCCGCATTGATCGGTAACAGTGCAGTATCCATGCTGCCTAAGTCTAGACGACCAGCAGCATCATAATCTTCACCTAACTTATCATTAGCATGAGGGAACTCATACGCTGTAAAGGTGCTAAGACGTGGGTATTTTGCTTCCAAATCCTGAATGTGTTTATGCATTGCATGCACTTGTTTGCTACGGCAGGCATGGATAAATGTTACAGGTTGTGGCATGTCTAAAGTCACCAACTGATTTAGCATCGCAATCATTGGTGTTAGACCTACACCACCACTGATAAAGACATTGCGTTTTTGTGAATCAATCAGGAAGAAATTACCTGTTGGTGCAGACACTTCGATTTCTGAACCGATCTCCAAGCCATGCAGTGTATTCGATACCCAACCTGGAACCAAGTCACCTTTCTGATCTTCACGTTTTACAGAGATACGTAAGTAGTTGTCTTGCGGGCTGGTCGACAGTGTATATTGACGTGGCTGTTTTAGACCCAGCTCATCGACCAATACACGTACAGAGATGTACTGACCTGCTTCATATTTTGGTAAATCACCACCATCAGAAGGCTCAAGGTAGAATGAGGTGATTTCATCACTTTCAGCCACTTTTTTCGCGATTTTGAAATTACGCCAACCTAACCAACTGCCTTTAGTTTGCTGATGTTGCTCATAAATCGCTTTTTCAGTGCTGATAAACAAGTCTGCCAATTGTCCATATGCTGCTGCCCAAGCGGCAATCAGTGGATCTTCCATTGAAATGCTTAATACTTCACTGATCGAGTGCAGCAAATTTTCGCCGACAATATTATAGTCTGGCGCTTGAATGTTAAGACTCACATGTTTATGCGCAATTAATTCTACAACTGGTAAAAGTACAGATGGGTCCTCAATATTTTCAGCATAAGCCAATACAGCACCCGCCAAGGCTTGTGCCTGAGCACCGCTGCGCTGATGTCCCATGTTAAAGGTTTCTTTGAGGTCAGGGTTATTGCCCAACATACGATTATAGAAGTAACCAGTCAGCGCGACACCATTTTCACGTAGAACAGGAACAGTAGCTTTTACTAGGTCAATTTGCTGCGGAGTCATAGCTGATCTCTCATGGCTGTTATTTATAAGATGTATTTAAAATACATTTTTAAATACATCCGCGCAATACATGTTTTAGTAAAAACCATAAAAAAATTATGGAATATAAAAAGATTCCATAAATTTGTACTTTTTAATTGGGCTTTTAGATTATTTCTTGCCGAAGATAGAACCTAAGAGGCCACGGATAATTTTCTGACCTGTCGACCCACCCAAGCTGCGTGCTGCACTTTTTGCAAAAGTTCCTACAGTGTCTTGAATCAGTTTTTCACGTTGTTTGGCTGAGCGCTCAGCTTCTTTTTGTTGTTCGCGTGTAAGGCGTTCTTGTTCACGCGCTTGCTGTTTAGCGAGTGCATCTGCTTCCTTGGCTTGTTGTTTGGCCAACGCTTCTTGTTCTTTGGCTTCTATTTTATCTTGTTCCGCTTGGACGGCTTGTTGTTGGCGCTCCGCCACTTTATTTTGTAAAAGTTCATAGGCACTTTCACGATCTGCTTCGGTGTCATACACACCTGCGACAACGCTATTTGCCATCAGAGCTTTGCGTTCTTCTACAGCAATTGGGCTAAATGAAGAGTAGGGTGGCATCACCCAAGCACGTTCAACAATTTGAGGTGTGCCTTGTTCATCTAGACAGCTAATCAGTGCTTCACCTACAGCCAGTTCCGTAATCACTTGATCGACTTTAAACGCAGGATTGGCTCGGAAAGTATCTGCTGCGGTTTTTACGGCTTTCTGATCTTTTGGGGTAAATGCACGTAGCGCATGCTGAACGCGGTTACCTAGTTGTCCTAAAACACTCTCGGGTAGGTCAAGTGGATTTTGCGTTACAAAGTAAATGCCGACACCTTTAGAGCGAATTAGACGAACCACTTGTTCAATCTTTTCTTGTAAAGCAGGGCTGGCATTATCAAACAATAAATGCGCTTCATCGAAGAAGAACACCAGTTTGGGTTTATCCATATCTCCAACTTCAGGCAATTGTTCAAACAGTTCTGACAGCATCCAAAGTAAGAAGGTCGCATAGAGCTTAGGGGTATTCATTAACTTGTCAGCGGTAAGCAGGTTGATGTTGCCACGACCTTGTGCATCCGTTTGAATGAAATCCATGATATTGAGCGCAGGCTCACCAAAGAACTTGTCACCACCTTGATCAGCCAATGCGAGCAAATTACGTTGAATTGCACCTAAGCTTGCAGGCGATAAATTGCCATATTCATTTTTAAATTCTGCTGCATGTTCACTGACGTAGCTAATCATGGCTTTTAAGTCTTTAAAGTCGATGAGCAATAAGCCCTGATCATCAGCAATACGAAAGACCGCAGATAACACACCTTCTTGCGTGTCATTTAAGTTGAGGATTCGGGCAAGGAGCAGTGGGCCAATTTCAGAAATGGTAGTGCGAATGGGATGACCTTGTTCACCAAACAAATCCCAAAACACCACAGGGGAGGCAGCAAAAGGAATGCTCTCGATATTTAAACTTTTAATTCGTTCGTCAAACTTAGGATTGCTTTCACCTGCTTTGGCAAGGCTAGAAACATCCCCTTTGGCATCAGCTAAAAATACGGGTACACCCAGCCGAGAAAAACTTTCTGCCAACACCTTCAACGTCACCGTCTTACCAGTACCTGTGGCCCCAGCAATCAAACCATGGCGGTTTGCAAATTGTGAATGAAGCACCACATCTTGTGTGGTGTCTTGTGTTTTTTTGCCAATAACAATTGGTGTACCCATAGATGTTCCTGTATTTATTCGAGTTGCTGTTTATTTAAATGTTGTAGTGCGTTTTCTATATCTTGTATTAAATCTGCAGGATGTTCTAGTCCTATACAAAAGCGAACCAGTAAGCCGGCTTGAATGTGTGAATGTTCGAGTACACGCATATCTTTTAAGTTATATAGCATGACTAAACTGACTGGGCCACCCCAGCTAAAACCAAGCTTAAAGAGTTTCAGCGCATCGCAAAAGCGGCGTACATCTTGCAAGCTATATTTTTCATTAAATACCACGCTGACCAAGCCGGCACTGTGTTGTTCTGTACAAATTTCTTTCCAATGCTGATGTCCTGCGGAAGCTTCATCAGCAGGATGTAAAACCTGTACAAAGGCTGGCTGCTGTTTTAGCCAATTTAATAAAGTTAAAGCACTTTGTGACTGGTGTTCATAGCGCAGGCGCATTGAAGCCAGGCTGCGTTGTACTTGTGCTGCATCATCACCAGAGATGCTAATGCCTTGAATGGCGTGGGCACGAAACAGTTTGTGATGAAGCTTTTTATCTCGTGTAATTACCGAACCCATCAAAATATCCCCGCCGCCACTTGGGTATTTGGTCAAGGCATGTACACTGATATCGACACTCAGATGCTCAGCACTGAAATCAAAAGCATTAAAGGCAAGTCCTGCTCCCCAAGTATTGTCCAGTGCAGTGAGAATGTTATGGGCTTGGGCTTTTTTGACCAAGCCGACTAAATCTGGAAACTCTAAAGTGACAGATCCAGCAGCTTCTAACCAAATAAGCTTGGCTTGCGCTGAAGGTGTGAATGAGTTGACATCAATCGGGTTATAAACCTTGACCACGATACCGTAGCGGGTTTCTAGGTTGCGTAGATGTTCCATATTTGGGCCATAGATATTATCTGCGACCCACACTTCATCCCCTTGACTTAAAAAACATGAATTGACCAAATTAATTGCAGACAAACCGCTTGGTGCAAGTAAGTGATACAAGCCTCCTTCAATCTGAGCAAGCTGATCGCCTAGGGTAAATGTCGTGGGGGTACCATGCGTGCCATAGCTATAGTCATAATCATCGGTCCAATGGCGATTAAATAGCGCATCTGTATTTTCGAAAATTATAGTGGATGCACGAAACAGGGGAGGTTGAACACTATTGATGTATTGCGGTGCCATTCTTGGTGCATGAATGAGTTCAGTTTGAGGATTCTTTTTCACGTGGCGCTCTGAAATGATCAAAATAATAATGAATGTTCAAAAGAATACGACTAAAAGGCATGGATTTACGATGCTTTTGTATAGAAAATTAAGTGAAAAGCAAAGTTGGCTTCATTCTTGCAAAACCGATATCAGAGCAACAACAATAGGTTTAGCGCATGAAGTCGCATTTAAAAGTACATTATTTTCAGCATATTGCTGGCGAAGGGTTCGGCAGTTGTTATGAATTTTTAAAACAGCATCAGGCCAAAATTACGGCCACAGAATTCTTTGCATTACCGGTCGATCAAGCCTTGGATCTCGAGGCTTTGCCGCATGTTGAAGATGTCGATTTACTTATCATTATGGGTGGGACCATGAGTGTAAATGATGAGGCAAATTTCCCATGGTTAAAAATAGAAAAACGGTGGCTGCGACGCTATTTAGCACTCGGTAAACCCGCAATTGGGCTTTGTTTAGGTGGGCAATTGATTGCCAATGCCTTGGGTGGTGCGGTGAGTCGAAATGCACAACAAGAATTGGGTTGGACGACCATCCGTAAGGTCGCTAACGTACCGCATGACTGTTTCAAACTACCTGAAGAGTTTAAAGTCATGCAGTGGCACAGTGAAACATTTGAAATTCCGAAAGGAGCGGTATTACTGGCAGAAAATGATGCATGTCGTAATCAAATGTATCAAATCGGGCAAAATGTTTTGGGCTTCCAATTTCATCCTGAAATTACCCCGGAAGTACTCGATTTATTTTTGGAAAATGATGAAGAAGTGGCATTTTTTTCAGGAACACATGTACAGCCAGTACATGATCTACGGAAAAGCGCAAAAAACAAATTTATTGAGGGAAATCAAATACTAAACCAAGCAATAGAGTATGTATTAAGAAAAAATGCCTATTGATTAAAAGTTAAGCAATTGATCTTGCATAAAAAATGAAAAATATAAGAAAAACAGCAAAAGACATTTGCTTATGCATTAAACAATAGCTATAATGGGCGACCCTTTGATGAAGGGGGTTAGCTACGAATAAAGTAGTTAACATCGTGACAGTCGCGGCATCGATCGTGACCTTAGTGATATTTCACTGCTCTTGACACTTGCCTCTTTTAAAGTGGGGTGAGATGCGTCAAGGGTGATTCTTTATATATTTGGCTTGGAGTTAACTGGTATGTCTAACCAGAGAATTCGTATCCGTCTTAAGTCTTTTGATCACCGTCTAATTGATCAATCAGCTCAAGAAATCGTAGAAACAGCAAAACGTACTGGCGCACAAGTTTGTGGTCCAATCCCGATGCCTACACGTATCGAACGTTTTAACGTTTTAACATCACCACACGTTAACAAAGATGCGCGTGACCAATACGAGATCCGCACTTACAAACGTTTGATCGACATCGTTCAACCTACAGATAAAACTGTTGATGCATTGATGAAGTTAGATCTTGCAGCTGGTGTTGATGTTCAGATCGCTTTGGGTTAAGGCTTTCGGTTAATTAACGCTCTAAGTTAATTAGGCCGCTTTTTTAGAGGTTTATGCACATGGCTATTGGTTTAGTCGGTCGCAAGTGCGGTATGACACGTATCTTTACAGATGCTGGTGTTTCTGTACCTGTAACAGTGATTGAGGTTGATCCTAACCGCATCACACAAATCAAAACGCTTGAAACTGATGGTTATCAAGCGATTCAAATCACTACTGGTGAACGTCGCGAATCTCGCGTAACTAACGCTCAGAAAGGTCACTTCGCTAAAGCGGGTGTAGCTGCTGGTCGTCTAGTTCAAGAATTCCGCGCTACAGAAGCTGATCTTGAAGGTCGTGAAGTTGGCGGAACTATCGGTGTAGATGTGTTCACAGTGGGTCAAATTGTTGACGTTACTGGTACATCTAAAGGTAAAGGTTTCCAAGGTGGTGTTAAGCGTTGGAACTTCCGTACTCAAGACGCTACACATGGTAACTCTGTATCTCACCGTGTTATCGGTTCTACAGGTCAAAACCAGACTCCTGGTCGCGTGTTCAAAGGCAAAAAAATGCCTGGTCACTTAGGTGCTGAACGTGTAACTACACAGGGTCTTGAAATCGTTGCTATCGACGCAGAACGTTCAGTTCTAGTTGTTAAAGGTGCGGTTCCTGGTGCTACTGGTGGCGACGTTACTGTTCGTCCTACTATCAAGGCCTGAGGGGAAATAACGTGAATTTAAATACTGTTTCCGGCTCTGCTGTTGAGTTATCTGAAGTTGCGTTTGGTCGTGATTTTAACGAAGCTCTTGTACACCAAGTTGTTACAGCTTACTTAGCTGGTGGTCGTCAAGGTTCTAAAGCGCAAAAATCACGTGCTGACGTTTCTGGCGGTGGTAAAAAACCTTTCCGTCAAAAAGGTACTGGCCGCGCTCGTGCTGGTTCTATTCGTAGCCCAATCTGGGTTGGCGGTGGTAAAACTTTTGCTGCTCGTCCACAAGACTGGTCTCAAAAAGTAAACCGTAAAATGTATCGCGGTGCTATGCAATGCATCCTGGCTGAGCTTGTTCGTCAAGATCGCCTTGTTTTAGTTGAAGAGATTGCTGTTGCAGCTCCAAAAACTAAAGAATTGCTTGCAAAACTTAACGACTTGAATGCACCTCGTGCATTAATCGTTACAGATGCTGTTGATGAGAACTTGTATCTTGCTGCTCGCAACATTCCACACGTTGATGTGGTTGATGCTGCTGCAATCGATCCTGTTAGCTTGATCGCGTTCGATAAAGTTGTTATGTCTGTTGCTGCTGCTAAGAAAATTGAGGTAGAACTCGGATGAACAACGAACGTATCTATCAAGTCCTACAAGGACCTGTATTCTCAGAAAAAGCACAAGTTTTAGGCGAAACTGCTGGTGTTCAAGTGTTCAAAGTTGCACTAGATGCAAACAAACTTGAAATCAAAAAAGCTGTTGAGCAACTATTTGGTGTTCAAGTTGTTAAAGTTAACACAACGATCACTAAAGGTAAGACTAAACGCTTTGGTAAAACATTAGGACGTCGTTCTGATGTTAAAAAAGCATACGTCACCCTGAAAGCTGGCCAAGATGTTGAAATGGCTGACTTGGGCGATACCGCTGAAAACGCAGCGGAATAAGGACGAAAATTATGCCGATTCAAAAATGTAAGCCAACGTCTCCAGGACGTCGCTTTGTAGAGAAAGTGGTTCATAACCACCTTCACAAAGGCGCGCCATATGCTCCGTTGGTTGAAGCTAAAAAACGTACTGGCGGTCGTAATAACAACGGTCACATTACAACTCGTCACGTTGGTGGTGGTCATAAACAGCACTACCGTATCGTAGACTTCAAACGTAACAAAGACAGCATCCCTGCTGTAGTTGAGCGTATTGAATACGATCCAAACCGTACAGCTCATATTGCTTTATTGAAATATGCTGACGGTGAACGTCGCTATATTATTGCACCTAAAGGCCTTCGCGCTGGTGATCAAGTTCAATCTGGTAACGATGCTCCAATCCGTCCAGGTAACTGCTTGCCACTTCGCAACATGCCTATCGGTTCTACTCTTCACAACATCGAGCTTAAAATCGGTAAAGGCGCACAATTAGTACGTTCTGCTGGTACATCTGCTCAATTGTTGGGTCGTGACGGTTCTTACGCTATCATTCGTCTTCGTTCAGGCGAAATGCGTAAAGTACACGTTGAATGCCGTGCTGTGTTAGGTGAAGTTTCTAACTCAGAAAGCAACCTTCGTTCACTTGGTAAAGCAGGTGCATCACGCTGGCGTGGCGTTCGTCCTACCGTACGTGGTATGGCGATGAACCCAGTAGACCATCCACATGGTGGTGGTGAAGGACGTAACAAAGGTATTCAACCTGTAAGTCCATGGGGTCAAAAAGCTAAAGGGTACAAAACACGTACCAACAAGCGTACGACTAAGATGATCATTCGCGACCGTCGCGTTAAGTAACAAGTAAAGGAATCTGACAATGCCTCGTTCTCTGAAAAAAGGCCCATTCGTCGATGCGCACTTGTTCGCTAAGGTTGAAGCGGCTATCGCGGCTAATAACCGTAAGCCGATCAAAACTTGGTCGCGTCGTTCGATGATCTTACCGGATTTTGTTGGTCTAACAATTTCTGTACACAATGGCCGTAACCATGTTCCAGTGATCGTATCTGAGCATATGGTTGGTCATAAATTAGGTGAATTCGCGCCAACTCGTACCTATCGTGGTCACGGTGTTGACAAGAAGTCTAAACGTTAATAGGTGCTATGATGGAAGTAACTGCTAAATTACGCGGTGCCGCTATCTCGGCACAAAAAGCACGTTTGGTTGCAGACCTAATTCGCGGCAAATCTGTTGCGCATGCTTTAAATATCTTAAACTTCAGCAACAAAAAAGCTGCAGTTTTAGTTAAAAAAGCATTGGAATCTGCGATTGCAAACGCTGAACACAATAACAGTTTAGATGTAGACGACCTTAAAGTTTCTACGATCTACGTTGATGAAGGCATGAGCCTGAAACGTATTTTGCCACGTGCTAAAGGCCGTGCAGATCGTATTACTAAGCGTACTTGTCACATTACCGTTAAGGTAGGGGTTTGATATGGGTCAGAAGGTTCATCCAATCGGTATCCGCCTAGGTGTTGTGAAACGTCATAACGCTAACTGGTATGCGAATCCGAAACAATATGCTGAATATTTGCTAAAAGATCTTCAAGTTCGTGAGTTTTTAACTAAAAAACTTAAGAATGCGATGGTAAGCAATATTCTTATCGAACGCCCTACAGGCGCAGCTAAAGTAACTATTAGCACTGCACGTCCTGGTATCGTGATCGGTAAAAAAGGCGAAGACATTGAGAAATTACAACGCGAATTAACAGCCATTATGGGTGTTCCTGCGCAAGTAAGTATCAACGAAATCGATCGCCCAGATTTAGACGCTCGTTTAGTTGCTGAAGCAATCGCTTCTCAATTAGAAAAACGTGTAATGTTCCGTCGTGCTATGAAGCGTGCGGTTCAAAACTCTATGCGTGCTGGTGCTAAAGGTATCAAAGTAGAAGTTTCAGGCCGTCTAGGTGGTGCTGAGATTGCTCGTACTGAATGGTATCGTGAAGGTCGTGTACCTCTTCATACTCTTCGTGCTGACATCGACTATGCTACTATGCGTGCTGAGACTACTTACGGTACGATCGGCGTTAAAGTATGGATCTTCCGTGGTGAGATCTTGGGCGGCATGAAACAAGTCATGAACCCAGCTCCAGCTGAAGAACGTCCAGCTAAACGTGGTCGTGGTCGTGGTGAAGGTCAAGAGCGTCGTGGTCGTCGCAATGATCGTTCTGCTGAAAAAGGAGAATAATCCATGTTACAACCTAAACGTACTAAATTCCGTAAAGTGCAAAAAGGCCGTAACACTGGTCTAGCACATCGCGGTAGCTCAGTATCTTTTGGTACTATTGCACTTAAATCAGTTGAACGTGGTCAAATGACCGCACGTCAAATTGAAGCAGCGCGTCGTACAATCAGCCGTCGTATTAAACGTGGTGGTAAGATCTTTATCCGTGTTTTCCCAGACAAACCAATTACTGAAAAACCATTAGAAGTTCGTATGGGTAAAGGTAAAGGTTCTGTGGAATACTGGGTTTGCCAAATCAAACCAGGTAAAGTCTTGTACGAAATTGATGGTGTTAACGAAGAACTTGCTCGCGAAGCGTTTACGCTTGCTGCTGCAAAACTTCCGTTTAAAACCACTATCGTGACTCGGACGGTAATGTAATGAAAACTAATGATCTACGTGAAAAGTCGGTAGAAGAGTTGACAGCTTTGCTTGATGAGCAACAGCTTAACCAATTCCGTCTTCGTATGGCGAAAGCAACTGGTCAATTGGGTAAATCGCACGAAGTTGCGCTTACTCGTAAGACAATTGCTCGTATTAAGACCCTCCTTACCGAAAAACAGGGGAACGGACAATGAGTGAACAAACAGTTCGCACGTTAACCGGTAAAGTAGTTAGCGACAAGATGGACAAGTCTATCGTTGTTCTTATCGAACGCCGCGTTCAACACCCGTTGTATGGCAAATCAATCCGCCGTTCAACTAAATTACATGCTCATGATGAAAATAATGTTGCTAAAGTTGGCGACGTAGTAAGCATCAAAGAAAGCCGCCCAATTTCTAAAACTAAGTCTTGGACTTTAGTTGAAGTTGTTGAAGCTGCTGAGTAATTAAACGTTCTTGCATCATCGGTCAATTTCGAGTACTCTTTGAGCCTTTCGAAATTGCGACCGGTGATGCTCGGTTTTGGAGTAGGGCAATGATTCAAACCGAAAGTATGCTCGACGTAGCAGACAACAGTGGTGCTCGCCGCGTACAATGTATTAAAGTACTTGGTGGTTCACATCGTCGTTATGCTTCTGTTGGCGACATTATTAAAGTTACTGTAAAAGAAGCTATTCCACGTGCACGTGTTAAAAAAGGTGACGTGATGAATGCTGTAGTTGTACGTACAAAATTCGGCATCCGTCGTGCAGATGGTTCAGTTATTCGTTTCGACGATAACGCAGCTGTTATTTTGAACAACAACAAAGCGCCGATTGCAACTCGTATTTTCGGACCAGTGACTCGTGAACTTCGTACTGAACAGTTCATGAAAATTATTTCATTGGCTCCTGAAGTTCTATAAGAGGCACTCATGGCTAAGATTAAAAAGGGCGATCAAGTAATTGTGATCGCAGGTAAAGAAAAAGGCAAACAAGGTACTGTTTTGTCTGTTTCAAATGACCGTGTTAAGGTTGAAGGCCTTAACTTGGTAACGAAGCATCAAAAGCCTAACCGAGCTACTGGCGCTGAAGGCGGCATCGTAACTCAAGAAGCTGAGCTTCATATCTCTAACGTGGCAATTTTTAATGCTACAACCCAAAAGGCTGACCGTGTTGGTTACCAAGTGATTGAAGGCGTGAAAACTCGCGTATTCAAATCTAATGGTGAATCAGTGGCGGTAGCGAAGTAATAGGTTGACTAGGCAATGGCCAGACTTAAAACGCGTTACAACGACGAACTTAAGGCTCAATTAAAAGAAACATTGGGCGTTAAGAATGTGATGGATATTCCTCGCATTACAAAAATCACCATCAACATGGGTGTTGGTGCTGCATCAGCTGACAAGAAATTGTTAGATGGCGCTCTTTCTGATATGCAAGCAATTGCTGGTCAAAAACCAGTACTTACTTTAGCTCGTAAATCTATCGCTGGTTTCAAAATCCGTGATGGTTGGCCGATCGGCTGTAAAGTTACTTTACGCGGCGAACGTATGTACGAATTCTTAGACCGTTTGATCTCTATCGCGATCCCTCGTATCCGTGACTTCCGTGGTTTCTCTGCGAAATCATTCGATGGTCGTGGTAACTACTCAATGGGTCTTAAGGAACAAATCATGTTCCCTGAAATCGATTTTGATAAGATTGATCGTATTCGTGGTATGGACATTACCATCACTACGACTGCTCGCACCGATGACGAAGGCCGTGCGCTTATGCGTGCATTCGGCTTCCCGTTCAAATAAGAGGTCGATATGGCTAAGAAAGGTATGATTAATCGCGAATTGAAACGCGAAGCTACTGTTGCTAAATACGCTGCGAAACGTGCTGAATTAAAAGCAATTATCGCAAACGTTAATGCATCAGACGAAGAACGTTTCGAAGCGATGATGAAATTTCAAGCATTACCACGTAATGCGTCTCCAGTACGTCTACGTAACCGTTGTGGTTTAACTGGTCGTCCTCATGGTTACTTCCGTAAGTTCGGCTTAAGCCGTAACAAATTACGTGAAACAGTAATGCAAGGTGATGTACCGGGCGTTGTTAAGGCAAGCTGGTAAGGAGCACTATAAATGAGTATGCAAGATACCGTTGCCGACATGCTAACACGTGTTCGTAACGCACAAATGGCAAAGAAACAAACTGTTTCTATGCCAAACTCAAAGTTGAAAGTTGCGATTGCTAACGTACTTCAACAAGAAGGTTATATCGCTGATGTAGCTGTTGCTGACAATGAAGGCAAAGCGACTTTAACGATTACTTTAAAATATTTCGAAGGCAAACCAGTTATCGATACTGTGAAACGCGTAAGCCGTCCTGGTCTACGTCAATATCGCGGTAAAGATGCACTTCCTAGCGTTAAGCAAGGTTTAGGTATTGCAATTGTTTCTACAAGCAAAGGCATCATGACTGATCGCGCTGCACGTGCTGCAGGTATCGGTGGTGAAGTTATTGCTTTTGTTTCTTAATAGGTGATTCCTCATGTCTCGTGTGGCTAAAGCCCCAGTAACTGTACCTAACGGTGTTACAGTTACTCAGAACGGCCGGCAGGTCGAAGTGAAAGGCAGCAAAGGTACATTGTCTTTCAACCTGCATGCGCTGGTCGAGCTAAAACAGGAAGACGGTACTCTAGTTATTGCTCCTAAAGCTGAATCTAAAGATGCTTGGATGCAAGCTGGTACTGCTCGCGCTGTGCTTAACAACCTTGTAAAAGGTGTTAACGAAGGTTTCGAACGTAAGTTACAGCTTATCGGTGTTGGTTATAAAGCTGCGGTTAAAGGTAACATTGTTAACCTTAACCTTGGTTTCTCTCACCCGATCGACTACAACCTTCCTGAAGGTGTAACTGCAGAAACTCCTACTGCAACTGAAATTGTACTTAAATCTGCTGATAAAGCTAAATTAGGTCAAGTTGCTGCAGAAATCCGTGGTTACCGTCCGCCAGAGCCTTATAAAGGTAAAGGTGTTCGTTATTCTGACGAAGTTGTACTTCGTAAAGAAGCTAAGAAGAAATAAGGCGCGAGGTTCTTATGAACGAAAAGAAACAATCCCGTTTGCGTCGTGCGAAAAGCACACGCTTGCACATCCGTGCATTGGGTGCGACTCGTTTGTGTGTAAACCGCACTCCGCGTCACATCTATGCTCAAGTTATCTCTGCAGATGGTGGCAAAGTATTAGCGCAAGCTTCTACTTTAGACGCTACTCTACGTGCTGGTACTACTGGTAACGTTGAATCGGCTCAGAAAGTTGGTGCTTTAATTGCAGAACGTGCTAAAGCGGCTGGTGTAACTAAAGTTGCATTTGACCGTTCTGGTTTCAAATATCATGGTCGTATCAAAGCCTTGGCTGATGCTGCTCGTGAAAACGGCTTGGAGTTCTAATCATGGCTAAAGTTGAACAAAACGAAGGTCTTGTTGAAAAGCTGGTTGCCGTTGATCGTGTAGCCAAAGTTGTTAAGGGTGGTCGTATCTTCTCTTTCACAGCATTAACTGTTGTGGGTGATGGTAATGGTCGCGTAGGTTTTGGTCGTGGTAAAGCACGTGAAGTTCCAGCTGCTATTTCTAAAGCACTTGAAGCTGCTCGTCGCAACATGATTACTGTTGACCTTGTTGACGGTACTGTTCAGCACCCTATCAATGCTCGTCACGGTGCAAGCCGCGTTTACATGCAACCTGCTTCTGAAGGTACTGGTGTAATTGCTGGTGGCGCTATGCGTGCAGTTTTAGAAGCTGTAGGTGTACGTAACGTATTAACTAAGTGTTATGGTTCTACTAACGCTGCTAACGTAGTAAACGCAACTTTTAACGGTTTGCGTGATATGACTTCTCCTGAGAAAGTTGCTGCGAAACGTGGTTTATCAGTAGCACAAATTCAAGGGTAATCAATCATGAAAACGATTAAAGTTACCCAGACTAAATCTTCATCGCACCGCTTGAAAAATCACAAGCTTAGCCTTAAAGGTTTAGGTCTGCGTCGTATTGGTCATACAGTTGAAGTGCAAGATACGCCTTCTAACCGTGGTATGATCAACCAAGTTTACTATATGGTTAGTGTAGAGGAATAAGCCATGACTCTGCGTTTAAATACAATTGCACCTGCAGAAGGTGCTAAGCGTGACAACCTTCGTTTAGGCCGTGGTATCGGTTCTGGCGTTGGTAAGACTGGTGGCCGTGGTGTCAAAGGTCAAAACTCACGTAAGAGCGGTGGTACACGTCCTGGTTTCGAAGGTGGTCAAACTGCGTTATACCGTCGTTTACCTAAATTCGGTTTCACTAGCCAAATGGCTTTGAAAACTGCTGAAGTACGTTTATCAGAACTTGCTAAAGTTGAAGGCGACATCGTGTCTCTTGAAACTTTAAAAGCTGCTAACGTTGTACGTAAAGATATGTTGCGTGCACGCATCGTACTTTCTGGTGAAATTACTCGTGCATTCACTGTTCAAGGTGTTGCATTGACTAAAGGCGCTAAAGCTGCTGTTGAAGCTGCTGGCGGTAAAGTCGAGGAGTAATCCCCAGTGTCTATGACTCCTAGTTCGACAGGTCATGTTAACATGATGAAAGGCCAACCTTTTCATGTGAAATATCGTGAAATTATTCGCCGTATGATGTTCCTCATCGGGGCGTTGTTGGTTTTTCGACTGGGAGCACATATTCCAGTACCGGGCATTAACAATGCCGCACTAGAGAATCTGTTTAATGCAAACCAAGGTACGATCCTTGGTTTGTTTAACATGTTCTCAGGTGGTGCATTAGAGCGTATGTCAATTCTTGCTCTTGGGATTATGCCGTATATCTCTGCATCGATTATCGTGCAGTTAATGTCTACGGTTGTTCCTTCGCTGGAAGCTTTAAAGAAAGAAGGCGAACAAGGTAAGCGTAAGATCAATCAATATACGCGACAAGGCACATTGTTTCTTGCACTTGTGCAAGCCGTTGGGATGTGTGCAGGTCTGATTAGTCAAAATATTACTTTGACTAGTGGACTTGCTTTTTACGTTCCTGCTGTAACTTCTTTGGTTGCAGGTACAATGTTCCTGATGTGGTTAGGTGAGCAAATTACTGAGCGTGGAGTAGGGAATGGTATTTCCATGATCATCTTCGCTGGTATCGTTGCTGGTTTGCCGAACTTGGTTCTGCAATCTTTAACCTCAGTAGATAATGGCCAATCAAGTTTAATTGGTCTTGCAATCTTTGCATTGCTATCTGTTGCAGTGTTAGCAGCAATTGTGTTTATTGAGAAGGCGCAGCGTCGCATTCCAGTAAACTATGCTCAAAAACAGCAAGGTCGTCGTGTATTTACTGCTCAGCAAACACATTTGCCATTAAAAATTAATATGGCGGGTGTGATTCCTGCAATTTTTGCGAGTTCATTGCTATTGTTCCCAGCGAGCTTAGGGCAATGGGTTGGCAGTGCAGACCCAAATGCTGGCGTGATTAAACGTGGCCTACAAGATTTGGCACTCGTATTGTCGCCGGGTCAACCGATGTATTTGGTGCTATTTGGTGCATTAATTATCTTCTTCTGTTACTTCTATACTGCGCTAGTATTTAGTCCGAAAGAAGTGTCAGAGAATTTAAAACGTAGTGGTGCTTATGTGCCGGGTATTCGTCCTGGTGAGCAAACTGCACGCTATTTAGATCATATTTTGAATCGTTTGACTTTTATTGGCGCGGTTTATATCACAATCATCTGTTTAATGCCGATGATTCTACAAAGCTCATTTGGTATTCCATTTAGCTTAGGTGGTACGTCTTTACTGATCGTAGTGGTGGTGGTGATGGACTTTATGGCTCAGCTCCAAGCTCATCTCACATCGCATCAATATGACAATCAATCGTTAATGCGTAAAACGACTGCTCATCCGAAAGGATAAGCGCACTTAGAGGTTTCATTATGAAAGTTCAAGCTTCTGTAAAGAAAATTTGTGGTAGCTGTAAAGTTATCCGTCGTAATGGGGTTATTCGCGTAATTTGCAGCGCAGAACCTCGTCATAAGCAGCGTCAAGGTTAATCTGATCAAGACCTGTTGATTTCAGTAGGCTAATTAGGTTATTATCCGCCCCTCAAAGATTTTGTCGGGCGGTTGATTATCTTAACTGCCTTTTTGGAGAAAATTGAATGGCTCGTATTGCCGGTGTAAACATTCCGGATAACAAGCATGCTGTTATCTCTCTAACGTACATTTTTGGTATTGGTCGCCACACTGCAAAAGCTATCTTAGCTGCTGCTGGTATTGCACCAACAACTAAAATTCGTGAATTAGATGACGCTCAGCTTGATGCGATTCGTGCAGAAGTTACTAAGGTTCCTACCGAAGGTGATTTACGTCGCGAAATTTCCATGAACATTAAACGTTTAATGGATTTAGGCTGCTACCGCGGTCTTCGTCATCGTCGCAGCTTGCCTGTCCGTGGTCAACGCACCAAAACTAACGCACGTACCCGTAAAGGTCCGCGCAAACCTATTAAGAAATAAGATTTCTGGAAGCTAAAAGATGGCTAAAGATACTCGCACACGCAAGAAGGTCACTCGTACCGTCTCTGAAGGTGTTGCACACATTCACGCTTCTTTTAATAACACCATTGTGACTATTACCGATCGTCAAGGTAATGCACTGGCTTGGGCTACCTCTGGTGGACAAGGCTTCCGTGGATCACGTAAATCAACTCCGTTTGCTGCTCAGGTAGCTGCTGAAGTTGCTGGTAAAGCTGCTTTAGATTACGGTTTGAAAAACTTGGACGTCCTTGTAAAAGGTCCTGGTCCAGGTCGTGAATCTGCGGTTCGTGCTTTAGGTGCAGTGGGTTATAAAATTAACAGCATTACCGATGTGACGCCAATCCCGCACAACGGTTGCCGTCCACCTAAAAAACGTCGCGTGTAAGGAGAAACATTCATGGCTCGTTATATTGGTCCAAAATGCAAACTCTCTCGCCGCGAAGGGACAGACCTGCAATTAAAATCTGGCGTTAAACCATTTGACGTCAAAACAAAAAAAGCTGCTAAAGCACCTGGCCAACATGGTGGCGCTCGTGGCGGCAAACAATCTGAGTACTCACTACAATTACGTGAAAAACAAAAAGTACGTCGTATGTACGGTGTTTTAGAGCGTCAATTTAGTAACTACTACAAAGAAGCTGCTCGTGTTAAAGGCGCAACAGGTGAAAACTTGTTGAAACTTCTTGAAAGCCGTCTAGATAACGTTGTTTATCGCATGGGTTTTGGTTCTACACGTGCAGAAGCTCGTCAGCTTGTATCTCACCGTTCAATCACTTTAAATGGTCGTCGTGTTAACATCGCGTCTATCCAAGTTAAAGCTGGTGACGTTGTTGCAGTTCACGAAGGTGCTAAACAACAATTGCGTATCAAAAACGCAGTTGAGTTAGCGACTCAACGTGGCATTCCAGCTTGGATTGAAATTGATCATTCTAAATTGGAAGGTACGTTCAAAGTTGCACCAGATCGTTCTGATTTACCTGCTGAAATCAACGAAAGCTTGATTGTAGAATTGTATTCTAAATAATCCTTGAGGTAGCAATAATGACGCGTACTGCAAATGAGTTTCTAACTCCGCAAGCGATCAAGGTCGAAGCGGCAAGCGGGACCTCGGCAAAAGTTATTCTAGAACCATTAGAGCGTGGCTTTGGTCATACTCTTGGTAATGCTTTACGTCGTATCCTTTTGTCTTCTTTACCTGGCGCAGCCGTGGTTGAAGTAGAGATTGAAGGTGTCGAGCACGAGTACAGTACTTTGGAAGGCTTGCAGCAGGACATCGTCGAGCTCTTGCTGAACCTAAAAGGATTGTCTATTAAGCTGTTCGATCAAAATGAAGCTTATCTGACATTGGAAAAACAAGGTCCTGGCGACGTTACAGCCGCTGACCTTCGTTTACCACACAATGTTGAAGTGGTTAACCCTGAACATTTGATCGGTACTTTAAGTGCTTCTGGCTCATTAAAAATGCGCCTGAAAGTTTCTCAAGGTCGTGGTTATGAGACTTCTGATTCACGCTTCCCTGAAGGCGAAACTCGCCCAGTGGGTCGTTTACAATTAGATGCTTCTTACAGCCCAATCAAACGTGTGTCTTATACAGTGGAAAACGCTCGTGTAGAACAACGTACTGACCTTGATAAACTGATCATTGATCTTGAAACCAACGGTACTGTTGATCCTGAAGAAGCAATCCGCAAAGCGGCAACAATCTTGCAACAACAAATTGCAATTTTTGTTGATCTTCAGAAAGATCAAGCACCAGTTGCTCAAGAGCCTCGTGAAGAAGTTGATCCGATTTTGCTTCGTCCAGTAGATGATCTAGAGCTTACTGTTCGTTCTGCTAACTGTTTGAAAGCAGAAAATATTTACTACATTGGCGATCTTGTTCAACGTACTGAAGTTGAGTTGCTTAAAACTCCTAACTTAGGTAAAAAATCGTTGACTGAGATTAAAGATGTTCTGGCATCGAAAGGCTTGCAATTGGGCATGCGTTTAGAGAACTGGCCACCGGCTAGCCTCCGCATGGACGATCGCTTTGCTTATCGTAGCCGTTAATTAAGTAGGACTATCACCATGCGTCATCGTAATAGTGGTGTGAAATTAGGCCGTACAAGCAGTCATCGTAAAGCGATGTTCCAAAACATGGCTAATTCTTTGTTCGAACACGAGTTAATTAAAACTACTGTTCCTAAAGCAAAAGAATTACGTCGTGTTGCTGAGCCTTTAATCACTTTAGCTAAAGTCGATTCTGTAGCAAACCGTCGTTTAGCGTTTGCTCGTACTCGTTCAGCTGCAACTGTTGGTAAATTATTTACCGTTCTTGGCCCTCGTTACAAAGAACGTAACGGCGGTTATCTACGTGTTCTTAAAGCGGGCTTCCGTGCAGGTGATGCTGCACCGATGGCTTACGTTGAGCTAGTAGATCGCGAAGTTAACTAATTTCGTGAAGAGCAGCGTACGTTGTTCTAAAAAAGGTCGGTTTTTAACCGACCTTTTTTAATGCCTGCAGTTTTGTATTGGCTGTATATTGTTAGACAATAATTCAATTTGTCCTTAAAAGATAAAAATAAATCGCCTTTTGCTTAAACTTGACATTGTGCATTGTCAAAAATGTGATTTAATAAATATAAATCTAAGATAGGTTAAAAGAACAACATGGAAAAACAAGTTGATATTCTCATTGTAGGTGCAGGGATCTCTGGTGTAGGTTTGGCTGCTCATCTTTCAAAAAATTGTCCAAATCGTTCATTTGAAATTATTGAACGACGTGAAAGTTTCGGTGGTACATGGGATCTTTTTAAATATCCGGGTATTCGTTCTGATTCGGATATGTCAACTTTTGGCTTCAATTTTAAGCCGTGGAAAAAATCTAGTGTGCTTGCTGATGGGTCTTCGATTAAAGGCTATCTTTCTGAAGTGATTGATGAATATAAGATCAAAGAAAAAATTCATTTTCAGCACCGTGTTGTGAGTGCGAACTACGATTCACAAACTCGTAAATGGTCTGTTGTTATTGAAGATGCGAAGAAGAAACAACAAACCTGGGTTGCAAATTTCGTCTTTGGCTGTACGGGTTATTATAATTATGACCAAGGTTTCCAACCTGAGTTTAAAGGGCAGGAAAACTTTAAAGGTACCTTCATTCATCCACAACATTGGCCTGAAAATTTTAATTACGCAGGTAAAAAAGTGGTGATTATTGGTAGTGGCGCAACAGCAATTACCCTTGTGCCAGCTATGGCAAAAGGCGGTGCAGGGCATGTGACCATGCTACAGCGTTCTCCAACCTATATTGCCTCAGTACCTTCTATTGACATCATTTATGACAAGATGCGTAAAGTATTGCCTGAAGATGTTGCTTATAAACTGACCCGTGCACGAAATATCGGTGTCCAACGGGCTGTTTATGCTGTTGCACAAAAGCAACCTAAATTACTCCGTAAATTTTTATTAAAATCAATTGAGTTGCAGTTAAAAGGTAAAGTGGATATGAAGCACTTTACCCCAGATTACAATCCTTGGGATCAGCGCCTTTGTGTGGTGCCAGATGGTGATTTGTTTAAAATTTTACGCGAAGGCCGTGCATCTGTTGAAACCGATCAAATTGAAAGTTTTACTGAAAATGGCATTCAATTAAAATCAGGTAAACATTTAGAAGCGGACGTGGTGATTTCAGCTACAGGACTCAACATTCAAATTCTAGGCGGGATCAGTGCCACAATCGATGGACAGCCACTGAATACCTCTAAGCATATGTTGTACCGTGGCGTGATGGTCAGTGATGTACCAAATATGGCGATGATTATTGGCTATATTAATGCTTCATGGACTTTAAAAGTCGATATTGCTTCTGAATACATCTGTAAATTGATTAACTATATGGATCAAAATGGTTATAACCAAGTGATTCCACAAGGTGATGCGACCGAGTTGTTAGAAGATACGGTGATGGGAAGTTTGACGTCAGGCTATATTGCACGTGCAGCGGATGTGATGCCAAAACAGGGTAAACATGCACCGTGGAAAGTCAGTAACAACTATTTGGCAGATCGTAAAGAATTAAAGCATGCTTCATTTGAAGATGGAGTGCTGAAATTTGAAAAAAAGTCAGATCAACTAGCGGCTAAACCCAGATTAGTTTCTTAAGTCAGTTACATAAAAAAGGAGCATCATGCTCCTTTTTTTGCTTTAGATGTGTGACTTTAGGGTTTTATTTGATGCGCTTTATTTGTTGAAAAATATATGATGTTGAAAACAAGGAAAAACACACAGGGTTAATGTGAAGAATCAAGAACATTCAGAATTTATAAAATTAAATGATTATGAGCTATATACCAAAGCTTGGCAGCCTGAAACAGCAGATAAAGATGCAACTTTGGCCCCGATTATATTGATGCATGATTCACTGGGGAGTGTGGATTTATGGCGTGATTTTCCTGCGCAATTGGCTGCTGAGTCTGGCAGAACGGTGATTGCCTATGATCGATTGGGTTTTGGCCGATCGTCAGCGAATCCTCATCTATTAAGTACAGATTTTGTCTATGCTGAAGCGCGGCAGGGCTTTAAGGCACTTCTTCAACATTATTCCATTCAACAGTTTATCGTGATGGGGCATAGTGTTGGCGGGGGAATGTCAGTCGTCATTGCAACTGAATATCAAGAACAATGTCATGGTCTGATTACCATAGCTGCGCAGTATGAAGTGGAAGAACTGACATTATCGGGTATACGTGAAGCCAAAACAGGTTTTGCGCAGCCGGGACAGCTTGAACGCTTGGCTAAATACCATGGGGATAAAGCCCAATGGGTTTTGGATGCTTGGACGGAAACTTGGCTTTCACCAAGTTTCCGTCAATGGAACCTCGAAGATTATGTTGGAAAAGTACAGTGTCCAAGCTTGATCATCCATGGAGAACTGGATGAATACGGGACGACAGCACAAGCTCAGAAACTTTTTTCGGGTATAAAAGCTGATGCAGAGCTAGAGATTTTGGAAGGGCTTCATCACATGCCGCACAAAGAGCAACCCGCATTGGTCGCTGCATTAATCTGTGATTTTGTGAATGATTTAAGTTGATATCGAAAGAATGAAAAAAGCCCATCATCTGATGGGCTTATTTGTTATAAAGAGCGGGAAATCAGCTCTTTCATAATTTCATTGGTACCGGCATAAATACGATTGGCTCGATTGTCAATATAAGCCCGTGCAATTGGATATTCAAGCATATAGCCATAGCCGCCATGCAACTGCAGACATTCATCCACGACTTTGGAGAACATTTCTGAAATTTTGTATTTAGCAGCTGCGGCTGCGTCAATACCGAGCTGTTCCTCAAGTTGCAGCTCCATACATCGGTCTAGATAAGTTCGACAAAAATCGATTTCAGTGCGTAGCTCTGCCAATTTAAAACGGGTGTTTTGGAAACTAGATACGGTCTTGCCAAATGCCTTACGCTCTTTGGTGTATTGAACAGTGTGCGCAAAGGCTGCTTCTGCACCGGCTTGGCAAATAATCGCGACCAACATACGTTCCCAAGCCAATTCCTTCATCAGCATCATAAAGCCCATACCTTGCATGCCAAGTAAGTTGCTTTTAGGGACGCGGACATTGTCAAAGAACAGTTCACAGGTATCCTGACCTTTCATGCCAATTTTATTTAAAGGTTTGCCTTTGCTAAAACCGACGCGATCTGCCTCGACGATAATTAGCGATAAATTAGCTGAACCTTTTTCACTATTACCTGTCTTGCAGACCACAATTGCCATGTCACATAAATAGCCATTGGTGATAAAGATTTTTGACCCATTAATAATATAGTCATCGCCATCTTCTGTAGCGGTTGTGCGTACCGCTTGTAGGTCTGAACCTGTGCCCGGTTCGGTCATTGCAATGGCAGTCACGGTTTCGCCAGAAGCCATTTTCGGCAGCCAATGCAGCTTTTGTTCTTCATTGCCAAAGTTATGAATATAATTGGCCACGATGTCGGAGTGCAGTGAAAAGCCGGTAGAGGAGTCCATAGCATAGGCCTGCTCTTCAATCAGAATCATGCTATAGAGTCGGTCTACACCATAGCCGCCATAAGCTTCGGGCATGGTCGGGCAAAGCAAGCCCATGGCACCGGCTTTATTCCATAAGTCACGGTCTACATGTTGTTGTTTTTCATACTTTTCGATATTGGGCACAACTTCTTTTTCATAAAATTTTCGTACTGTTTCACGAAATGCATCATGTTCTGCATTAAATAATTGACGTGGCAGCATGTTGTTGAGTGGGCGAATCGCTCCAGATTGCATTTTGAATATCCTATTCATTTTTATGGCTTTGTCTCAACTTATAAGATGCAGCGAGTGACTGCAATGTGCAGAACATTCAAAAGCAGGGAATGCGATGAAGCATTCGGTCAATCTGTGAAAACACTCCACTTCAATGGGGTGGATGAGTTACACTAGACGGGTTCAACGATTGGGGAAGACAATGACTGATGAAATCAGCTTAGAAGAGCGTAAAGTGATCTACCGTGCACGTCGTGGTTTAAAAGAGATTGATGTTTATTTTGATCCCTACGTCAAAAATTACTATTTACAAGCCGATGCAGCTGAAAAAGACATGTTTGCAGAACTCGTTGCTGCAGAAGATCCAGATTTGTTGGATTGGTTTATGGAAGTTAGTGAACCGCCACGTCCTGAATTAAAAACGTTTATTCAAAAATTAAAACATTACGTTCATGGATAATCGGCAATTCAAACTGAAACGCAGTTTTTTATCGCATGCGTTTCAGTTTTTTATTTTTGCGGTATTGATGACGCTGCTTTATCAGTTACTAACACCCATGCTTTGGGGGATATTTTTCCTCATTGGACTGGTGGTTTATGTTCTGTTTTTCCGTAAGCATTTACACGTCACCAGTCTAGATTATTTGGATGGAACTGATTGGTCTTTGCAACGACTCAACCGCCCGGTGCAACGCGTTCAAATAAGCCATATTTTGGATCATCAAATGTATATTGTGGTGTATTTTATGCATGCACGTGCAAAACCAGTGATTATTTGGCGCGATCAATTGTCATTGAAACAGTGGAAATCACTCAAAGTATTGGCCAAAATGATCTAATTGTTAGACAGCCTTTATTTTTAAAATTCAATAAAATGCAAATATTTCATTATCTTATATTGTGGGTAAAATAATCTTGTCTGACAGGATTGAAATTTATTGGCAAAATATTTAAATTGTCTGACAATTTTAAGCTGTGCGGTGATTCTCTGCCTATATATTAGCCTTACCAACAGCCGTTAAGGGAAATCATCATGATGATGCCAACTTGGATGTTTCTGGTAATAGCGATTGTGTTAGCAATTGTTATAGGACGACTAGGAACAGTGCTGAAGGAACAGTTAACTCAAAAATAAGCAGTCAAACGCTTTCACAGTTAATAAGTAGCATGTGCCGAACCGTCGCTATGCTACTTTTTTTTGCCTAAAATTTAGTCTTTGTAAAAAATCAGTCAATTGCATTCAGCGTGATTCATGGCACAGTGTGTCGTTCAAATTAGAGCAAATACTCTTTTATTCATTTTTTGCTTCTGATATGTTTGTCGTGATGGACATAAACACAATTATAGAGGACAGGAAAATGTCGAGCGTCCAAAAAATATGCCAGGGTGTGGCAGTTGTAGCAATAACAAGTACATTATTCGCGGGTTGTTCGCAGGTTGTAAAAACCGGTGCTAATGTTGCACTCGGATTTACCGAAAAACATATTGTGCCACCAATTTTAGCCATGGAAGATGCTGAAATGGTGTGTAATTCAGGTAATTCATTAACTCCAGCCATTATGGCCACCAAAGATATGGGCGCAGACCCAACACGTGTGGCTGTGTTGATGTATTCAGCAGCAGGGATTTGTGCAGAACAAAAAGCCTTGGATGCAGAGTTACGCTATTTACGTGCATCTAAAGCTAACCAAGTATCCGAAGCACAGGATGCTCGTGTTGAGCAAAAGCGTTGGGCGGCACTTGCTGCACAGCGTCAATATACCGGCTATCAATTATTTCAAGATCGTTTTGAAAAGAAGTATAAGAAAAGTCTAGGTGAAGGCTGTCCAAAAATGAACAGCGACATTGACCAAACAGTGTATATGTTGGGAATGTTAAGTGGCTTACAGGCCATGACCAATGATATTAACTCAGGTGGGGCGGTAAACGTTCCAAAAGACATTGCTGCGATTGTTGAACGCGGTATGGTGTGTCTGAATAATGAAAAATTCTGGGGCGCACCAAATGCAACCCGCGCTGTGATCTGGACGTTATTACCGGGTGCTGGAGATGGAAAACCTGATCCATACCAAACATTGAAACAATCTACGCAAATTGGTGAGCAAAAGGGTGTGAGACTGTCACATGCTTTATATGCGGTTGCTGCACAAGCCAGTGGCGATGATGCGAAAATCCGTGATGCCTTACGTACCTTTGCACAAGCGCGTAGCGATGAGAAACCTGTTAATCCACAATTTAAGCTCATCGATAGCATGGCTGAAAGCATGGTGAAAGGGATTTCAGATCGTTATTGGACTGAACATACAGGCGTTCGTACGGCTGATGATGGTATGGAACATTTCTGGGATGAAAGTGCCAATAGTTCTGAACTCGATGATTTGTTTAGTGGTGATATTGAAACCAGTGGCACAGCTGCAAATTAATCTTTGCAATAGCGTTTAAAAGTGAGGTACAGGAGGAGCGAAAATGAAACTACAATTTTTAATACCGAAAATTGTCTTTCTTGCCGTATTCGTTTCGATCTGTGCCTCGCTACAGGTATTTAAAGATTATTTTATCTACTGGCAAGATGATTTATTTCATGACTTTTGGCGCTTATGGACTGCCCATTGGGTTCACGTCGGTTGGATTCATTTTGCTTTAAATATGTTGGCCTTTATCTGCTTACCGTTTATTTTTCCAAGAGTTTCAATATGGCACTTTGTTGCCATCTTATTGATTTTATCCCCTTTAATCAGTCTGAGTTTCTATTTTTTCCTTTCCGATATTGAAGCCTATGCAGGATTATCTGGTGTCTTGCATGGCGCCTATGTTGCGGTCGCTTGCGTACATTTAATGTATAAACGGGAGCGAAATTTTGCAGCCTTTGTTCTCTTGCTGATTTTGGCAAAATTGGTGTGGGAAAATACCATGGGGAATACCGGAACGGCAGAATTAATAGGAAGCCCCGTTTTAGTCGAAGCCCATTTATTGGGGGTGATTTGGGGCATTGTCATCGCCGTGTTTTATCTTATTGGTAATTATTTCTGGGATCGCTAGCGCACTTTAGGTGATTGGGTTGACAAAAAAAAACCGAAAAGAAAATACATATTGTCATTTTAATGTTTTGAATATTGATGCAAATTTAAACGTAATAATAAAACAGTTAGGTCAGGGAAAGGAACTTCTCGAGCCGCTAAGGAAAAGGATGCTTGGCTCCGCTAGGCTCCAAAATAAAAAATAGGAAGACTCATGCAAAATGATGCACAAAACAGATCCGGCATCGTCGGGCTGTTAAGGTATGTCTGGACAGAATGGATTTCGACTCTAGTCGTGTTGATCTTGCTTCTGCTTACATTGATTATCGGTACAGGGGAGATGATTCATGGTCAGCTTCTGCGTACTGGTGAGCGTTTGTATGGTAATGAAAGCATTGGGATGCAGTATTCATTTTTACGTGCAGAACCGACCAAGCCTGAATGTGACCGTAACCCGAATGTCGATGCGTTGGTGAAAACTCAAATGCAAGCCAATGCAGCAGATGAGTTTGCTGATTTTTTTGGTACGGCATCTGAGAATGACGTTCGTTCGTCTATTTTAGCGAGTGTGCAGCAGTGTGAAGAAAAGTATCAATTTTATGATAAAGCCATGCAACATATGGAGAAGCATCCGAGTATTCGCGCCTATCGTAATTTTGAAACAAGCTTCTTCGGTATCTTTAAATTTGGTACTGAAAATCGCGCCATTTTGTTGATTTTTATGGTGGTTATAGCTGCGATTAGTGCGACATTGAAAATTCATCATATTGGTCTACGCGGTCCTGCAACCAAGAAGGATTATCGTGTTTATAGCCTGATGATGAGCTTCGGTAATGGACTGTTAACCTACTCAAGTATCAGCCAATTCAATTCAGTGAAAAATTCGGGAGTTCCAATGACCACCGAAACTGAACTGATTTATTGGATGTGGATGACGCTGTTCTCAATCCTGACATTGATCAGTGTTTTGCAATTGTTTAGTCCGCCAAAAGATGCCAAAGAGGGCGGTAGTCTTAGTTTCGCGTTCCTAAGCGTGCCTTTATATGCGTATATGGCGTTGATTACAGGTATCGCCTTTATCTTCTTTATGGACTACCCGATGGGGCAAGGCATCTATTTAGGGCAATTGGTCGAGTTTTCAAGTATTTTCCTGAATCTAGCGTTATTCATTTGGGCGGGTATGTTGTTGAAGCAAACCCGTGTCGTAGATTTATTCTTGAATATTTTACGCCCATGGAACTTAGCTCCTGAGACTTTAACATGGCTGATTTTAATCGCAGCAGCATTGCCTACAGCCTATACTGGAGCATCGGGGATCTTTGTCATTGCGGCAGGCGCGATTATTTATAAGGAAGTGTGGAACGCTGGCGGACGCCGTCAATTTGCCTTGGCTGCAACAGCAATGTCCGGTTCGCTTGGGGTGGTTTTACGTCCATGCTTATTGATTGTGGTTGTTGCATCGCTAAATAAAGAAGTGACCACGGATCTGCTTTATCAATATGGTATTTATACGTTCTTGCTGACATCTACGATGTTTTTAATTGTGTCGTTATTTTTTGCAGAACATAAGTTCCGTATTGCTCAAGCCAATGTGGCAGCGCCGCAGTCAGGACGTGCCTTCTTAGCCGTTATTCCTTATATTGTGATTTTCGTGCTGATTTGGATGTTCTATAAATATTTATTGAATACAGATTTAAATGAATTTACTGCACCAGTCATGATGCCTGTTATTCTGCTGATGATCGTTTTAGTGGATAAATTACGTCATCAGCCAGCACCATTGTCAGCAGTTGGGCATTGGGATGAAACACTAACAGCAAATTATAGTGCGAATGCTGAACCTGCTTTAGCCGGCGCACAGGTTGCACATGCAGAATACCGTGAAGGATTACATGGTAATAGCACAGATGATGGGCAGGCTGCGAATCATACAGTGGCTCAATCCAGCTCTATGCAGATTCTACGTCAAGTTGGTTTTTGGAAGTCGATGCATATTTCGACCAGTGAAACCGTTGGACATATCGGTGCTTTGGTTATTTTGATGGCGCTTTCGGTAAGCGTTGGTGGATTGCTAGAGCGTACTGAAGTCATGAGTTTATTCCCAACTGATATCAGCAGTACTTTTTTGGTTATCACATTGATTGTCGGATTGATGGTCTTTGTGGGTATGATTATGGATCCGTTTGGCGCAGTCATTTTAATTTCTGCAACTATTGCTCCTGTAGCCTATCAATACGGTATTCATCCTGTGCATTTTTGGATGATTACACTCATTGGTTTTGAGCTAGGTTATGTTACGCCTCCAGTTGCATTGAACCACCTCTTGGCCCGACAGTCGATAGGGGATGCTGAAGTCAATGAAGCGGATGCTGAAGTTCGTCACTTGTCGTTTTATTACCGTTATGAACGTTGGATTTTGCCGCTGATTGTGCTGTTCCCTGCAATGTTGATTATTGCGTATCTGCCGTATTTCTTTAAGCTGTTTGGTTGGTATCAATAAATTAATTTTGAAGCATTAAAAAAGCACCTTCGGGTGCTTTTTTATTGAATAAGGGGCTGTGCATTTGATGGTAAATGAATGAGATCTTTATGACTTTTTAAACTTATTTTGTAGGAACGGACTACATAGCAAAATCGCTAAAAATATAAAAGCAAAGCCGAATAGGCTGTAAATATCTGGCAATTCTTGCCACAGTGTAAAGCCCCAAATACCGGCAAAAATAATCGCTATATAGTTTACGGGACCAATTTGACCTGCGGGTGCAAGCTTATAAGCATTGGACATAAAAATTTGACTGATATTGGCCAAAAGTCCCGCTGTAATCAGAAAAGCTAACTCCTTTAAACTATAAGGACGCCAGAGCCAGAGCATCGGGATCATCGATATGAGCGTGCCAATAAAGCAGAAATAAAACACGATGCGTTCAGGTGGTTCAGTTGCAGTAAGGGCACGGACAGTGACAAATGCCATGGCTGCCAAGAAGCTTGCGGTTAGTCCGATGAGTGATAACTGATTGAACATTCCTGCATCGGGCTTTGCGACGAAGAGCACGCCGATTAAACCAATGACGGCGGCAATGAGCATACTCAGGGTTATTTTTTCTTTTAAAAATAACCATGCAATTAATGGGATGAAGATCGGCGAGGAATAGGTGAAGACCATGGCATTGGAGAGTTTTAAGTGTGCGATGGCATAAAAAAAGCCATACATTGCCACCAAGCCTACGATTGAACGCCAGGTATGCATCCACAGTTTTTCAGTTCGAAAAAACGTGCTGCCTTTTTGTAGGATCAAAGGGAGAAAGATGAATAAGCCAACCGCATTGCGAAAAAATACGATGGTGGCATTATCTACTGTATGGGAGGCGTAGCGTATACAAACCCCCATGATGGAAAAAAGCAGCGCTGACAGCATGAGAAAGCCAATTGCTTTGGGGATATTTTGTGGTGGTGTAGTAGTGGACATAACAAAAAAGCTAGAATATCTGATGATATTCTAGCCTATAAGTACGCATGGTGTAGCAGAAGTCGGTTATTTTGCTTGTTGTGCTAACTGTGCTTCGAGTAATTTAATTTGTTCTTCTTTCAGTTTAATCAGCTCATCTGCATCTGAATGCTGCTGTTTTAAACTTTGCTCCTGATCATTCAATTGTTGTTGAATGTCATCTAATTTGGCAATTTCCTCTTTGGCTAAAGAGGCATTTTCAGGCACAGCTGCATCTAAAATGTCTTCTTCGACCAATTTAATGGTTTCAGTCTCTGCGGTAGGGACTGATGCTTCAGTCTCAGATTGGACAGGGGTTGCAACAGGCGGCTTAGCCGGTGCAGCGACCAGTTCTTCTTGAAGTGCAGATTTATCTGCTGTACTGCTGCTTAACCATTGATATGCAAAAAAGATAGCAATCAATAACGTTAAGCCCCCAATGATTCCAACTAACAATTTTGGATTATGTCTTTGATCTTCTGTCATTGCTTGACCTTAATTTTTATTTAGGCTGACGTGGCTTAAATTGGATCACACCGATATCGTCTGGCACGGCAGGTTGTTCAGGTTGATCGACATGAGTCGGTCGATTTTCACTGTAACCACAATCAATGCATTCGATCCATTCGTCTTCGCCAGAGGTCAGCATGACAACCCGGTCCATCGCTTGGCATTTTGGACATTTTGCACCTGCAATGAAGCGTCGTTTAATGGTCATCATACTTACCTTGAATCTAACTAAGGTCCCTAGTTTAAGCGTTTTTAGATGCGTTCGTCCAACCTTGATGACGCAGCAAAGCATCTATTTTTGGCTCGCGTCCGCGGAAATTGATAAATGCGTCAAGTGCCGTATCTTTTCCGCCAACTGCTAGAATAAATTGTCTAAACGACTTGCCAGTCGAAGTATTAAAAATTCCTTCATTTTCGAATCGGTCGAAGGCATCACTTGCCAAAACCTCTGCCCATTTGTATGAATAATAACCAGCAGCGTAACCACCTGCGAAGATATGACTGAAACCATGTTGGAAACGGTTGTACGGAGTGGTTGGTGCAACCGCATATTTTTGACGAATATCATCTAAGGTGTGTTGGATGCCTGCAGCGTCCAAAGCAGGGTTGGCCTTATGGATATTTAAGTCAAACATGGCAAATTCAATTTGACGTAACGTTTGCATCCCAGACTGGAAGAAACGTGCATCTTGTAGTGCTTTTAACAGATCGGCTGGTAAGGTTTGTTTTGATTCAACATGTTCACTGAGCAAATCTAAACTTTCTTGATCCCAAGTCCAAAATTCCATGAATTGACTTGGCAACTCTACCGCATCCCACGCCACGCCATGGGTACCAGCCACAGCAATATTATCGACTTCAGTGAGCATGTGATGTAAGCCATGACCAAATTCGTGGAACAGCGTCGTTACTTCATCATGGGTAAGTAAAGCAGCTTGCTCACCGACAGGTGGGGTAAAGTTGCAGACCATGTAGCAAATTGGTTTTTGCAGACCATTTTCAGTTTGCATGCGTGAACGGAAGCCGCTCATCCATGCGCCGCCACGTTTACCGCTTCGTGCATACAGGTCAAAGTAAAAACCGCCAATCACGCTGCCTTGATCTTCAAGTTCAAAATAACGTGCATCAGGATGCCAAACAGGCGCTTCACGCTCGATTACATTGATGCCATAGAGACGATTTACAATGCTGAACAAGCCTTGAATAATTTTAGGTGCAGGGAAATAGGGCTTCAGGTCTTCTTGTGACAAATTAAACTGTTGAACTTTGAGTTTTTCTGAATAGAAAGTGGCATCCCACGGTTGTAACTCAGTGATACCGTCTTGCGCTGCAATGGCTTTCAGTTCAGCGATTTCTTTCTCTGCTGGTGCACGCGCATGTTCTGCCAGTTCTATCAGGAACTGATCTACAGTTGCTACATCGGGTGCCATTTTGCTTGCCAAGGACAATTCGGCGTAGTTGTTAAAACCAAGCAGGCTTGCCATTTCCTGACGTAGCTTCAAGATTTCTTCCATGACTGCTGTATTGTCAAATTCAGCAGAGTCTGCCTGATCAGAAGCACGTGTGGTATAGGCTTTATAGAGCGCTTCACGCACTTCGCGGTCTTCTGCATAGGTCATAATGGCAATATAAGACGGGAAGTCGAGTGTGGCTACAGCCTGTTCGAGTTCGCGTTGCTGACCATATTGTTTCAGAAGTTCAATACTGCCTTGAGGTAGTCCTTTGAGCTGCGCTTCAGTTAAAGGTTTGAAGTAGGCTTGGGTGGCATCCAATACGTGATTGGAAAAGTCTGATGATAACTGTGAAAGTCGTGCAGATATTTCTGCATAGCGTTTTTTGGGTTCACCTTCTAAGGCTACGCCTGAAAGTTTAAAATCTCGTAACGCAAGTTTAATCGCGCTTTGCTGTGCTGCAGGAAGCGTGTCGAAAACACTGTTGTCATGTACATGCTGATACGTTTGATACAACACTGTATGTTGACCTAGCTGCGTATAGTACTCACTCAGGACGGGCAGTAAAGATTGGTAAAGTTCACGAGTTTCAGCATTATTCATCACGGCATTTAGATGCGACAGCACGCCCCAAGCTTCACTCATGTTATTTTCAAGGGTATCGATGTGTTCGAGTACTTGTAGTTGTGCTTGTACGGATTCGGGTACATCCGTTAATTCTTTTAAAAATGCCTGACCTTGGGCAATGCTCTGTTCAATCTTTTGTTTTAAGTCTGCAAGGGTAATTTGGTCAAATTGTGGAACAGGCAAAGTTGCCTTTTCTAATGTCATGTCGGTCTGCCGATTTATTTCCTGTGTTATTTGTAGAAGTAAGGCTTCTAGAAGGATAAATCAAGCCTTGGGTGCTATTTATTCGCTCTTGTTTCACCGTGGATAGATTGAATATCTTGGATGTAGGTGCCAAAGCGCCCCTCAATGACCGATAATTTTATGAATAGATTTTGATTTTTGTAGTGTTCATATTCATCTACATTGATTCGAAACATACCAGTAGAGTCATACGGTGTTTCAATAGAATAGTAGACACTTCCTTTTTTACCATGTTTTTTAACAGCGCTTGCTTCCAATGTCACCACAGTAGGTGTACCCAAAACTAGGGTATGAAGCAGAGGAGGATAGACAACTAGATTTAAGTAAAGAAACAGAATTACAAAAATAGGGAAGAGGAGTAAAAAATAGAATTTTGGCTTTTTTTGTACATTTGTCCATGTACGTGGAATGATCCATTGTCCGTATCTATGCAGAACATAAAAGTAGATCAAAACAGCCAAATAAATCAACGTTGCAACAATGAAGGCTGTGATTTTGACTTGATTTGTTGGGGTGAAGTCTATAAAAAAGAGAGCAATCAGTGCTGAAATACTAAGTACAAAGACTAAGCATATTACATATTCATGGTAATAGTATTTAGTAATTTTCTGTGATGTCATGATTTTTAAGTGGTTTATTTTTATAGAGATATATTAAATGAAAAAGAGCGCCGAAGCGCTCTTGATTTAAACCTTAATCCGCAGATGATTTTGCATTGGATTTTTTCTTTTTCGGTTTGGATTTTTTCTTCACTTTATCTTTAGCCTTCGCTTCAGATTTGCTTGCAGATTTTTTAGCAGGCTTTTTACCGAATGAACTGGGCTTAGATTTCGATTTTTTGCGTCGTATGGGCTGTTCTCCATCTTCAGCAGCGTTGGTTTTACGTTCTGAAAAGACTTCTTCTTTGGCTGTAGGCTTTGCAACACGAGGGGCACGCGCTCGAATAGCCCGACCTGCATGGCTCAATTGTTGAATCAATTCAAAGTCGATTTTGCGCTCTTCTAGATTTACACCAGCGACTTTAATTTTTACTTCATCGCCGAGACTGAAAACTTGACCTCGAGATTGACCAATTAAGCTCTGACTCGGTTGGTCATAGACAAAGAAGTCATCACCCAATTGGCTGACGTGGATCATGCCATCAACATATAAGTCTTTGAGCGTTACAAACAGACCAAATTCAGCAGTCGCACTGATAGTGCCGACAAACTCTTCACCCAAATGCTGCTGCATGTAATGGCACTTCAACCATGTAGTGACAGAACGTGAAGCTTCATCTGCACGGCGCTCGGTCGCAGAGAAGTGTTCACCTGCATCATCCAGCGAAGCACCAGAAATTGGGTAAGGCTTTTTCTTCAATTGTGCTTTGATGGCACGGTGAAGTAACAAGTCTGGATAACGACGGATTGGAGATGTGAAATGCGTATACGCTTCATAAGCCAAGCCAAAGTGACCTGCATTGTTCGCGCCATAATAAGCTTGCATCATTGAACGGAGTAAAACGGCATGAATACTTGGAGCATCAATACGGTCTTTGGTGGCATCAATCACGGCTTGATAGTCAGCTTGAGTCGGCTGTTCAGGGAATGGCAGCCCCAATAATTTCACAAAATCACGAACCTTTTGAATGCGTGAAAACTCAGGTGGCTCATGCACACGGTACAGCATTGGAATTTCATTTTTTAATGCATATTCTGCCGCTGCGACGTTTGCCAACAACATACATTCTTCAATTAGCTTATGTGCATCATTACGGCTGCGCGGTAGGATTTCGTTAATACCGCCTAGCTCATCAAAGGTCATATAAGTTTCAACGGTTTCAAATTCCATCGCGTGGCGTTCAGCACGTAAGCCTTTCAACACTTGATACAATTGGAATAAGGTATTGACCGATTTACGTACATCACGGTCTTCAGGAATGGCTTGACTATTACCCTCAAAATATTCGGCCACTTGAGTATAGGTCAAACGAGCTTTTGAATGCATTACACCCGGATAGAACTCAAACTTAGTGACACGACCCGCGCGAGATAAGTTTAAATCACAGACCATACATAAACGGTCTACGTGTGGGTTCAAAGAACATAAACCATTCGACAGCGCCTCAGGCAACATCGGCAATACAAAATGAGGGAAGTACACCGATGTACCGCGCTCTTGAGCTTCGTCATCCAGCGGTTTACCCGGACGTACATAATGGCTGACATCGGCAATTGCCACCACAACACGATAACCACCACCCGGACGTTTTTCCGCATACACGGCATCATCGAAGTCGCGGGCATCTTCACCATCAATGGTGACAAGCGCTAAATCACGTAAGTCGACACGACCTTCACGGTCTTGTTCTGATGGCTCTTTAAAGCTGTCGGCTTCTTGTTGTACCGCTTCAGGGAATTCGTAAGGTAAACCAAATTCTAAAATGGTTTGTGGAATAATAATTTCAGTGTCTGCTTTATCAGCCATCGACTGAACAATATGACCTGTCGCAAATTCCTCTTTGGTTGGGTAGCTGTCAATCGCAATACGCACAGAGTCGCCGAGTTTGACTTTGGCATGCTCGATTAATTCTCTTTCTAACGTAATCGGTTGGTGTGCATTGGGATTTGCCGGCTGAATAAAATATTCACCTTCATATTCAGACACTTTACCGATAATTTCTTTGACACGATGCTGTAGAACTTCAGTAATAAAGCCCCATGCTTTGCCTTTACGGTCTATCGACGTTTGGCGGACTTTAACACGGTCACCATTAAACACTTGACGCAACTCACGTTCAGGAAGTAAGAGGTCATCTTCACCACTAATATTGGCTGTGCCTAAACCTTTTGAGTTGATATAAACCGTTGCTTCATGAGTCGGTTGCTCAGCTGCAAGCTGGAACTTAAATCCGTCTTTCATCAACTGACCATCTCGAACCATCGCAATCAGACGATGACTCAGTGCATCAATACTTTTTTGATCGGCAATTTCAAAATGTTCTACAAGATCGGCATGCGACATTGCAGTTTTCAGTTGTTCAATCGTCTCTTGAATCAGAGTACGGCTTGGAATTGGATTGTCATAACGTTCGGCTTCAGCTTTTGCTTCAGGGTCGACCCAGTTTTTCATAATGTATTTGGCTTCAAATCAGAAGATTAGGATTAGCATAAGTCATGCAAGCAGATACTGCACGCAATTGATTGCAATAAAGTGTTTTATGCCGATATTTTATAATGTTTAAAGCTGAAATGTAGGGGACAGCAGTGTGTGCTGAACTAATTTTGCACTAATTTTTTGAAAATCGTTTAAAAAATATCTAATTGAGTAAAAAAATGAAAAAAATATAACGACTGTGCTTGCAGTCGTATCATGATCTTTGTATTATGGCGGCACGTTACGGTGAGATGGGTGAGTGGCTGAAACCACATCCCTGCTAAGGATGCATACGGGCAACTGTATCGAGGGTTCGAATCCCTCTCTCACCGCCACGATTTACTTATGTCGCGCTCATAGCTCAGCTGGATAGAGCACTTGGCTACGAACTAAGGGGTCGGGAGTTCGAATCTCTCTGAGCGCACCAATAAGTAAACCGAACAGTAACGTATCGCCTAAATTGGCACACAAGTAATGCGCTCATAGCTCAGCTGGATAGAGCACTTGGCTACGAACTAAGGGGTCGGGAGTTCGAATCTCTCTGAGCGCACCAACTTGAAAAAATTACCGCACATGTTGCGGTTTTTTTGTGCTTGTGATTTATCGCTTTGATATTGCCGTCTTTTTTTTGGATTCTATTAAGCGTTCTATTTCATAAAACTACCCATCAGTAAATTTCAATTTTGCTTATCTTCTATAGATAACCCTTTTTTCAGATATTCATAGTGATGCAATTTTTTTAAATCTAAGTTTAAAAAAGAATTGAGTGAGTTAAAGCCGCGATTCAATGATGGCGATAGATTTGTTATCTATCTTGAGCATTTATACATGAGTATTGCTAAGTTTAAATTCCAAACTTGTGATGAAAAAGCCATTAAAAAAGTAAATCTGGCTGATTTTTAGCGTGTTTAAAGGGTAATTGTTTATTTGCTGTGCGTTTGGTTAAATTTATATGAAAAAGCTCTTAACAAAAAATAAAAATCACGTATAATGAGCCTCATCAAGACGTCGCGCTCATAGCTCAGCTGGATAGAGCACTTGGCTACGAACTAAGGGGTCGGGAGTTCGAATCTCTCTGAGCGCACCAACTTGATCAAGATTGAAAAAACCGCACATGTTGCGGTTTTTTTGTGTCTGAAATATAGCTAAAACCAATAAATTCAGCTTATCAATTAAGGTTCTAATTTAACTTCTGTTTAACTTTGAGTGCAAAGACTGTATTGCCGCCTAAAGCCGGCAGCATGTCGTGATACGGCATACTGCGCATAGCACGAAGTAAAAAAGGCGCTTTGTCATCAATCTTCATCGCACTGGTCAATTGTAATAACGAACCTTGTTGTAAGGGGCGAATATGCATTGCACCTCGGACAAACTTTAGGTCTCCACCGGTTGCGGTATATTGATTTTGCAGTAAGTCGGGATAGTTAAAACGCATTTTAAAATCAAATGGAATATTGATCACACCTAAACCCACCGAAATTTTATAGTCGGCATCCATGAGGTGCGGATTAATTTTCTGCACTTGCATATGTTTAACTTGTCTTGGAAATAAGTGCTTGAACGAAGACACATTAATCCAGCGCTGTAAGCTCGAAGGCTCTTGTGCATAATATTGAAAACTGGTGCTAAAGCGCATCAATTCATAATTTTGCCCAAAGGGAACGCGCTGCGCTGCCAAAATAAAGGACACAGGTTCTTTCGAGCTTTGACTTAATTGGGTGACTTTGTCGAGTTGAGAGGCATTTAATTTGAGTTCAGGCAATTGATTTGCAGCGAGAGTTTCACTACTAAAGGCTTTAAATCGGCGCTGTAATGATTCGAGTAAAAAACCATTGGTTCCCGCAGGAATCCCTAATTTGGCATCGGGTAAGGCATTTAATATTTTGCAAAACAAAAAACCTTTGGGCTGATTTAAATCGCCCCATTGGGTCACACTAATCAAGGTGTGTTGTGCATCGATCTCAAACCATTCAATTTTCCCTGCACCAAAGGGCACCGGTGCTTGTAGAACCAAACTATTAATGCTGTTGTGATCAATTTGGTGCTGCATCACCACGGTTTCTTTAAAGTTTAAAACCGGAATAGGTGTCGGGATATGGATGCGGTATTCAACTTGGCTGGTTGAACCTTGCTGTTGCAAAACCTCAGCAGATTTTAGCGTGGGAAATAAGCCGGCGTAGTTTGGATAATTACTGAGTAATCTCGCCACATTTTTGCTGTTGGTTGGGACAACCACGGCGGCACTTTGAAATTTACCAATGACTTTTTTACCTGCTTTCATCGTGGGTAGACTAATTTGCTGTGAAGGATGTGCAAAAATCACGATGTGATCACCGGCAAGATTTGCCAAGGCTTTGGCATTGCCATTAAACAAGTCCAAACTACTGGGGATCTGGGGTTGCCATTGAACGAATTTGGCCCAACTGGTCGATATGCTCAGTCCAGTCAAAAACATCAGCACCATAATTATTTTTGTTATCTGCATGTCACATCCTGCGTATGCAATCTTTTATTTGTTGCTGTTTTTAACGTATTTCTAGATGGAAGGGAAGTAGTGAAGTGTTACAACCGACCATTAAAAAGCATGAAGCAAGTTTGAATTGTGGTGTAGTATTTAGCGCAATTCATTTTTAAATATTCATACGCTTATGTCTGAAAATCTACCTGCATTATCGCTGCGCTATTTTTTAAATCTAGAAGAATCACAGGATGGTTTTGCACTAGCAACTTTTGGCAAAAAGCAATTTACGCGTTTTTTAACGCCAGCCATTAGCCTTGGGATTATCATCTGGGGTTTTTACTTAGGTGTAAATGGTGTCGGTGCCTACTATGTTGGTCTGGGTGCTTTCTTTTTACTCCTTCAAGGCATCATGCGTTATTGGTTTTTACCGATGATGTTTAAACGCCAGTTTGTAAAATACCAATTAGGCAAAAGTGAACAAGGTATTGATTTATTTCAAGACTATGCAGAAATTCATGCCAATGGTCGTAAGAATGTCTTTCATTATGCTGAAGTGGCAAATTTTGCTGAAGGCAAATTGACCTATATGCTTGAACTGAAAAATAAAACCGTGATTATTGTGCCGAAAAGTGCATTTAAAAATACTGCGGACCAAGCGATTTTTACCAATACTTTTCAGCACTAAGACAATCTATTCATAACAAAAGAGGGAGTAGTATGCAGTCACGTCCATCTAAAATTGTTTGCGTCGGTCGTAGTTATGCAGATCATGCCAAAGAATTAGGCAATGCAATTCCTGACCGTCCTGTACTTTTTATGAAGCCGCCAAGTGCATTAACCGCATTAGACCAAGGCATCTCATGGAATCCTGCATGGGGCAGTTGTCACTATGAATGCGAATTAAGTTTACGTATTGATCGTCCTTTATCGGCTGAAACTGATCCTCTCAAAGCCTTAGAAGCAGTTGGAGCTTTGACTTTGGGCCTAGATCTGACTTTGCGTGATCTACAAGATGACTTAAAGAAAAAAGGTCAGCCGTGGGAACGTGCCAAAGCTTATGATGGTTCTTGTATCCTTGCGGATTGGGTCGATGTCCAAGAGGTGGTTCAAGATTGGAAAAATGTGCATTACACCTTGCATGTCAATGATGAACTGCGTCAGAACGGTGATACTGCATTGCTGATTTTTGATGTGGGTACTTTGTTGGCAGATATTAGCCAAGTGTTTAGTCTTGAAGCGGGTGATGTGGTCATGACAGGTACGCCTGCAGGTGTCGCGGCACTACAGTCAGGTGAGCAGTTGAAAATGACGCTGAAAGGAAAAAATCAGGATTATATCTGGACAACCTTTGTCAAATAATCTGTGGGCTAAATATAAATAAAAGGCTGCTTAATGCAGCCTTTTTTGATTGACCTATTCATGACTGCTTGGCGGTGGTTCATTGGGTTGTAAAGGGCCTGTCTCTTTCCATGCTTCATAGGTCTCGGCCATATACTTTGAGTCGGTGTCTCCCAATGCACCTGCTTTGGCATACCATTGTCGCGCTTTTTCACCATCACGAATGTCATAATGATAATAATGTGCCATTTTCATCGCCGCGTCAGCATCTTGCCCTTGTTCTGCGGCATAGCTTAAATATTCAGCTGCTTTGTCGGGTGTTGACGAAGGATGTTCAGAAAAATAGTGTTGATTTCCCAAGACTTTGATCGCTTCGACATTCTTTTGTTTGGCTGCTTTTTCATACCAAATTTGCGCTTGGTGCTTATCTTGAATTAAGCCTTTTCCAGTGTCGTACATCCAACCAACGGTATATTCAGCAGCAGGATCATGAGTCTTTTTTGCAAGGTCTAGCACCCAGTGTGCAAGGAAAATATTGCCATCTTGCTGCATCTTTCTAATCACTTGATCTGCATGCGGGTTACCTTGATAAGCTTGGGTCATCAACCATGCGAATGCGTCCGTAGTGCCTTGATCCGCAGCAGCTTTGTACCAATGTACACTTTGTTCGATATTTTGTTCTGTGCCCGTTCCACTGAGGTATAAATCACCCACTTTCATTTGTGCGGTCGCATCACCACTTTGAGCTATTTTGAGCGCGGATTTAAATTCACGCTGTTCTTTGGAACTACAAGCCATTAAAAATACGGCAGATAAACACAGCGCTAAAATGGTTTTTTTATTCATTTGAAATGGAATTATTATCATTTTTCGTAGATTTTTTGATCTTAACGGATTGTTGAATCACTTTATAGAGACACTTATAGCTAAATTTAAACACATTTAGGGCTTTAAAGCGGATTTCCTAAACTGATCTGGGGTGCAAAGCATCCATTTTTTAAACATATTTATAAACGCTGAGGCATTGGCATAGCCAAGTTCTAAGGCAATATTTTCGACGGTTTGGCCTGCGTTGAGCATGGACATGGCTTTCATGACTTTGAGACGTTGTCGCCATTCATGCAGGGACATCCCAAGTTCTTTTTGACAATAACGCGCTAGAGTACGTTCCGTCATATTTATCCGCTTTGCCAATTGCTCAAGCGCGCTCTGATCCGCAGGATGTTGATGTAAATAATCAAGCAGCTGTTTGAGGGCAGGGTGATCCGAATGCGGTAAATAACTACTGACCAGTTTGGCTTGATGCAGTTGATCTAAGATCACATGGAGTAAGCGTTGATATTCGGCCGTATTTTCCATGAGATCGGCTTGTTGGTGTAAGAGACGCAAATGGCTGAAGATCGCGGTGACTAATGGTGAGCTGAGTAAAATCCCCGGTTGTTTCGGTAAGTGAGTACATAGCGATTCATGTACATATAAGGTTCCATGTGAAACCGCTGTACGATTTAAACCACTATGTTCTAAATGTGGGGGAAGCCAGATGCCATAAGGCGGTGGGGTAATATAGTCAATCTGATTGATGTTCACTTCCATTACGCCATTAAAGGCATAGACAAACTCGCCCCAAGCATGTCCATGAACGGGATAAACAGACAGTGCAGGATCGTCACGAAAACTGATCCACAGTGCTGCTTGAATTTCATCGTTGGTGGGAAGTTGTTGCAACTGCGTATGATCTGCACGAGCTTTATGACGCATGAAAAATTTTGCCTGAATAAGAAGATCACTTGTCTATTTTAAAGTATATATTTTATTTCTGACAGTTCTATAGTGTTGCTTATCGTATTGTCGAGTAAATAGTGTGGAACAGCGTAAGGCGCTAGATGCAAAAGCTTCTGGTTTGATGATTATTTTGTGCATGATTTTAGGGATTCAACAGGTCATTTTGAAATTGGCCGCGGTTGATATTGCGCCGATCATGCAAATTGCCATCCGATCGGGTTTGGCTGCGCTGTTGGTCTTTCCACTGATCCGTCTCAAGCCGGGAACACATTTATATACTCGAGAATACTTGCTGCCGGGTATCTGGTTGGCGTTTTTATTTTCAGCCGAATTTATTTTAGTGGCAGAATCCCTGCGCTATACCTCTGCATCACATACCGTTGTCTTGCTCTATACCGCACCGATATTCGTGGCACTAGGTTTACATTGGAAGTTGCCTGAAGAAAAGCTTACAGCGATCCAATGGGTCGGTATTTTTATTGCCTTTTCAGGAATAGTACTGTCGTTTATGGGACGTGAAAGTAGTACTACAGTCAACACTCAAGCCCTGTTGGGTGATGCGATGGCATTACTTGCTGGGGTGATGTGGGCCTTGACCACCATTTCATTAAGACTCACCAAACTCTCTGATGCACCTCCGACTCAGACCTTGTTTTATCAGTTGGTTGGTGGTTGTGTATTTTTATTACCCGTGGCGTGGCTGACAGGACAAATGACTGTACATTGGACGGTGTTGTCCATCAGCAGTATGATTTTTCATGTGCTCATTATTTCATTTTTTAGCCTGATGCTTTGGTTTTGGCTGTTAAGTAAATATCTGGCCAATGGTCTGGGCGTTTTTTCATTCCTTACCCCAATTTTTGGACTGGTCTTTGGCGTATTGATCTTAAACGAAACGATTGAACTGAATTTTATCTTGGGGACGGCCTTAGTAATGGTCGGAGTGATGACGGTAAACTTGCATCGGTGGTTGTCTAAATTGATGGGACGTCAGCGCACAGCGACCTAAGATCATGTATAAATAAAAAAGGAGAGCTACGGCTCTCCTTTTTTTATTTACGCTTATTTTTCTTCAAAAATAGTCGCAAGTGGAATCGAGAGTTTGGCCGCGAGATAATCATCCGCTTCGACCAGTTGCGGCCCAATTTTTTCCATCCAAACATCATCTGGATCGACGCGACCTAAATCTTGCCGTTTAGGGAGCGGATAGGGCAGCTTACTGTAAAAACTCCAAAAGTCCACTTGGGTTAAATTACGAACTAAAACATAATGATCATCATCTGTACGTTTAATCAGGTGTTGCTCTTCAAACAATAAAATATAGCTTGGCAGGCGGCCGATTTCATCACGCCCTAAAACCTCAAGCGCTTCTTTTTCTGTCACGCTCTGACCAAGTTTTTGCTTTTTATAAAATAATTCCAGCAAATCCATCAACATAATCACAGGATGACGTTTTTGATCTTTGCCTGAATTAAAGGCGGTCAGTGCATAACTAATTTCTACCCCAATCAGCACGATATTCCATGAAAGGAATATCCAAAGTAGGAAAATTGGCACCGCAGCAAAAGCACCGTAAACGATTTGATAACTGGTGAAATTTGACATGACAAAACCAAAAAGGTTTTTGAGTAATTCAAATACCACGGCACTAAAGACACCCGCGATCAGCGCCGCCTTGATCGGCACACTACGGTTGGGAATCGTCCAATACAGAATGAAAAAACCTAAAATGGTCAATGAAAAAGACAGGATCCACAGCAGAAAAGCCCCATCCAGTTCATAGCCTGCAAAATTATTGCTGAGGACATTCATAGAGGCCAAGGTGGATGACACAACAAATGCGCTACCCAGTAAGATTGGGCCTAATGAGATAATAGTCCAATAGCGCATAAAGCCAATGATGCCGCCACGTGTCTCACGCACCCGCCAAATTCGGTTAAATACCGTTTCAATACTGGTCAGCATCATGACTGTGGTAATGAATAAAAACAGCACACCAATCACGGTCAAGTTACTGGATTTATCGGTGAATGCATTTAGCGCTTTATCGAAAGCAATCGTCGTTTTCGGTAGAAAATTACTATAAATCAATTGTTGAAGCTGTTGACGAGCAGGCTCTAAGGCATTGATTGATGAGATGATGACCAAAAATACAGTCAACATGGGCACCACTGCAAACAAGGTGGTATAGGTCAATGATCCTGCTTGTTCACGGCAGCGATCGGCTTCAAAACGTCGAATGACAAATAAAACAAACTGAAACCATTTCTTGTCGTAAAAGGGAAGTTTTTTTAAAAATGCTTCGATCATGCTTTCAAGTCTCGAGTTATTTTAGTCATGTTTATGCAATTTTCATCACTTAGCTTAACCAAAAAATAGGAAAAATACCGTATAGTTTTCTTTTTTCATTGAATTTATAAAAATGACGCAAGCTTATGTACTGGTGCTGTATTACAGCAAATATGGTTCAACACGTGAGATGGCACATTTGATTGCCAATGGAATTGAAGCTTCTGGGATGGCGGTAAAAATACGAACCGTTCCAAATTTATCCACCGTGGTGACCGACGTGCAGCCCAGTATTCCTGCCGAAGGCGATATTTACTGTAGCTTAGATGACTTAGCGCATTGTTCAGGTCTAGCGCTAGGTTCACCGACCCGTTTTGGTAATATGGCGTCGGAAATGAAATATTTCTGGGATCAAACCACAGCGCTTTGGCTCAATGGCGCATTGCATGGCAAACCTGCCTGTGTGTTTACCAGTTCAGGTTCAATGCATGGCGGACAGGAAAGTACTTTGCTGACCATGCTGCCACCTTTGTTTCATCATGGAATGATGGTTATGGGTTTAAGTAATGCCCTTCCTGCATTATCGAATACCAAAACGGGTGGTACGCCCTATGGTGCAAGCCATGTCAGTGGTCCACGTCATGATCAGTCATTGAGTCAAGATGAGCGAAACTTATGCGAAGAGCAGGGTAAACGCCTAGGCGAAGTGGTCAAAAAGTTGATTTGAAACGTGCTTGATAAAGGCAATAAAGTAAACTTTGTAGCGAACGGGCAAGAAAAGGCTTAAATATTGCACTTTTCTTGCTTTTTTTGTACGGCGCTTTTTATTGATTGATGAAGTCATATTAGTACACGAGAAGATAAAAATAAATCTGCCAATCTATTCTTAAAATACCAAAAATAAGTGATATCAATAACATATTGAAAGTTTTTAAATACAGCCTGCTCAGTGATGGCCTTGAGTCGATTATTGCTGTCTCTTTAGGTACGTTATTTTTATTTTTTGATTACATGATTTGTATTTAAATTTCTTCTTTGGGGTGTGTGATGTCTATTAATTTTCGAATGATTTTCCTATGTTCCGCATTGGCTGCATCTTCCTTGTGTACGGCAATGCCAGTTTTATACAGTATGGATTTCCCGCAAGAGAAAAAAGCCGAAGAAAAAGAATTTTTGGCGAAACAAGATCAAGTCAAAGCAGAATCAAAATCTTTAACTGATGCTTCAAAATAGTTGATTCGCCATGGTTTCGAATAGCATTTCAATAGGCTAGAAAACCATGCTAGAAAAACAATAACCCATTAAAAAAAGAGCGCTGATGCGCTCTTTTTTACATCGAATTTAGTCTTGATCCGAAATTTTTGCAGCGTCTTCAGGCTGTTGCTCAGCTTCAAAGCGCTGTTTGCAATCTAAACATTGGTAGTCGAGAAAAATATTTTGATCGACGATCACGCCGGCTTTTTTACCAAAACGGTGTCCGAGAAAACCGCCTGTGATACCGACACTAATCGCACCGACAAAAGTCCCGATGGTTCCGCCCATAATCACGCCAAGTGGGCCTGCAGTCACACCACCAATCGCAGCACCAATAGATGCGCCAGATGCCGCACCACCGACAGTCCCTGCAGCAGTTCCTGCACCACTGAGTAAGACCCCACCAATTTTTTGTAAGTTTTGTTCATGGTTACGCTTTTCAATATGGGTTGATCCACATTTTGGACATTTAACTGTCGGTTCCATGTTTTGATTTTCTGTATTCATAACTTTCCGTAGCCTTAAAAAATAAAGTGGCCGAATTTATGGTGCAGCATAATGTAATTTGACAGATGAGTAGTTGACCCATTCGATCAAATGCAACGATTTTCCTGAATTTTATCGATTTTTGCGTACAGATGTTTTGTCTGCTTGTAACCAAGGCGTTAAAAAGTGCGCTTTACGTCACCTTAATCGTAAGTTTTTAGCAAAAAAAAGAACACCTGATGTGTTCTTTTTTTCTTTTGAACGCAAACTTAGTCACGAACAAATTCAACTGTACCATTCGCCAGTGATTTCACACGTGCCAATGATTCAACGCGATAGCCTTTTTCAAGCAAAATATCACGACCAGGTTGGAATGATTTTTCAATCACGATACCGATACCCAATACTTCAGCACTTGCTTGATGAATAAGATCTGCAAGACCTAAAGCCGCTTGACCATTGGCCAAGAAGTCATCAATCACTAAAACTTTATCTTCAGCATTGATGTGCTTTTTAGAAATCGCGATAGTGCTTTCAGTTTGTTTCGTAAAAGAAAACACTTTTGAGCGATACAAATCATCTTTTAAGGTTAAAGATTGATATTTACGTGCAAAAATCACAGGAACACCAAGTTCAAGACCAGCCATTACTGCAGGTGCAATACCTGATGCTTCAATCGTAATGATTTTTGTGATGCCAGCATCTTTAAAAAGACGGGCAAATTCTTGACCAATTTGCTGCATCATCACAGGGTCAATTTGGTGGTTCAGGAAAGAATCGACTTTCAGAACTTCTTCAGAGAGAACGATACCTTCAGCTAAGATTTTCTGTTCCAGAGCGTGCACGGGAGAATCCTCGAGGGGCAGGTGCTTTTTAAAGCAAAAGCGTATTTTAAAAAGCACCGTGAAAAATGCAAGCGAAATTGATCAAATCAATTAATTTGTTGCACCTTTATAGCCCGTTAACAATAAACCGTAAGAGGTTTTATTGTCTTGGTGGGAAACTTTGACAGGTAGATAATCTAGTTTTGGTGCTAACCAGAAAGTCGTTTGACGGCCTGGTTTGTCATGACGCATCACGACTTTAACGGTGTCAAAAGTTCCATAAGTGGTTTTCACTTTTTCAGTGCCTTGTTTCACGAACTTACGAGCTTCAACCTCTTTGGCGTCGGCAATGTAGTAATTCGATTTCAAACCACCATTTTTTAAATCTTCACGAATTTGCAATTCAGCATTGAGTTCATCTAGCACACCTGATTTCCACGCAAATGAACGCGCTTTATCATCTTTTTTGGTATTAATGGTTTTTGCGCCAGCATTGAAATTGATGTTCATGGTGTTGTTGTGCACCAAAATTTTGCTGCTGCGGCTAAAGCTGTTCGAGTGAATTTGGCTGCCATTTAAACTAAAACGACTGGTTTCAGTTGCAGAGGCCATCGCACCAGCTTTTGCTGCGAAAATATACGTCCAGTTATTCCCAGATTGTTTTAGGGTACGTGTTGCAGAACCCAAGTTTTTGCCGTTGTAATTAAACTGGTAGCTTGCTTGGAATGGACTCATGGCAAATGACTGACTTGAGAAACCAGTCAAAAGCAGTGTAGTCGATACCCCAGCAACAAGACCTAAATTTTTCAAAACTGAATGTGCCATAAGTATGGTTTTCCTATTCAATAGAAGTGCGGTGGGCTAAACCACCTGATATGTTTATTATGCGGCTGGATTGTGGAGAATCACGTCACAAATCCGTGCCTAATGTATATATTGTGTAGCGTTTTTATAGGTTCAAGATGCCTAAGTACAGGATAAGTCTAGCTTTCCTTTTGCTTTATAGGCGTGACTTCATCGTCTTTTAAATTTGAATCATCCCAGTCTTCCATCCGTTCTTGCGACATTTTGGTGAACAATGCGGTTAAATTAACATTACCAATCACCACCAATTCGGCCTCACGTAAAACAGCATGGTTCACATGGACTTTGCCCAGTGTGTCGATAATCGATCGACTTTTACCGAGCCAGCGATTCAGGTCTAAATACAGTAAATCATCTTTAACTTTGATCACATTGAGCTTTTCCAAAATCATACCCAATGGATCTTGGTTGAGTACTTTTTGATAGAACCATAACGCCATGCGCACGCCCATCTTATACAGAACATTTGGATACTTTGCTTCAATCACTTGTGTATCACTAATTTGTTCAAATACGATCAATTGGGTTTGTTTGTTGAGTTCCATCTGTACCAGTTTTAAATCAACAGAGAGTGTTATGATCAGCCCGTTATAATCCAATGTGGCATACAGTCGAAGCCAGTCATCATGCAGGTCAGCATGCAAGTCTTTGAGTATTTTCACATTATCGGTCACAAAGCGCTGAAATGTCGCATTTAAAAACACTTGAGACATTGGGAATTCACGCTCATCTTCAATAAATCCTTCAGCTTTTTGGTACACTTGGCGTATACGTTTAGCGATATTGGAAACTAGCGTTTGCATAAGAAGTGCATCCTGACAAATTATGTTTTTTGACGATGTTTATCTTGTCGATTTCTATAAAAACACAAGGTTTTGATCTTGCAGTTTAGCAAAATAAATTGCACCATTTTCATGATTTTAATTGTGCATTATCTATGTGTTGATGGATTTCTCGTTTTCATCAAAAAATGAATACGAGTTTTATTTTATACTGTTTTAAGCAGTTTGGGGAATGCGGCAAATTGTCGGTTTAATGTGATGCTGAAAAAAATAACGTTCATGCCCTTGATGAAAGAGTGGTGGAAAGATCCCATATTTGCAACTGCATTGGCGTTTGCTGCTGTGTTGCATTTGGCTTTTTTAACCATGCAATTTTCCATGCCCCAAGAGGCGGATTATAACACCAAAGAAATTGCAGTTTCTTTACGTTCTACGACGGAAAAAATTGAACATGCAGACTTTTTAGCACAAGCCGATCAGCAGGGCTCAGGGACATTCCGTGAGTCACATCGTATGTCGAGTGACATGCCTGCACCGATGATCGAACAAAAAGCCGGGGAGCAAAAAAGCGAAGCTTTAGAACAACTGCAACAAAAGAAAGAGCTGAGCTTTGAAGACAAAGTGTTGATGACAACCTTGAGTTGGCAAAAACAAGCGGAAGAAAACAGTCGCAAAAAAGCCGTTGAGGAGTTGAATAGTCAGTTTCAGGCCAAGGCTGCGATGGTGGCGAGTATCGAAGCTCAATATTTACAACGCCAACAAAATTTTAGCCGTCAGCAAAAAATTAAAACCATTGATGGTATTCAAGCCAAGCAAGATGTTTCTGCTGCTTACATGGAAAAATTTCGCGAAAAAGTCGAATTTTACGGTAACCGTTATTATCCTGAAGCGGCAAAACAGCAACAGCTACGCGGTGAAGTACGTTTAATGGTTATTTTGAACAGTAATGGCGGGATTCGTGCCATTCGTTTGATCGAAAGTTCAGGTTCAAACTTATTGGACGAAGCTGCAAAAACCTCTGTACGTAAGGCGGCACCTTTTGGTTTGTTTGATGCCAAAATGAAAGACATCTCAGAACTTCGTATTGTGCGTACTTGGCGCTTCGATCCTGCAGAAGCAGAGTTTGAGGTGCGTTAATCAGTTGTGATTGCGTCGCAAAACTTCGCAGATTTCGACGCTAAAACTCGCATACCATTGGTTTTTCCCCAATTGCTGCGCGACCAGATGTTGTGCATCTTGTTGCCAAGCTCGAATGTCTTCTAATGTATTCCAGTAGGAAAGGGCGATTTCATGCTCACCCTCTGTCAGCGCTTCAAAATGTTGACAGTTAAAGTGTGTCAAGGCTTTGTCTCTAAGCTGCTGTGCAGTCGAAAAATACAGCTCATCAAGCGTACGAATGCGTGCTTTAAAAATCACGACATATTGCATATCTTTCCTTCCTTGTTTTTTATGACGATAAAAAAAGCGAGCCGGAGCTCGCTTTTTGGGTTCTTAATCTCTTTCCAGATAAGGGTTATCAAACCCCAATTTGGCTAAAATCTCGATCTCCAAAGCTTCCATTTCTTCAGCATCTTCATCAGAGGTTTCATGGTCGTAGCCCATGAGGTGCAACGTACCGTGTACCAGCATATGCGTAAAGTGGGTCAGGGGTGCTTTGCTTTGTTCTTGTGCTTCACGAAGAACCACAGGAATACAAATCACCAAGTCGCCAATCGGAAATGAGTCTAAAACTGCAGCCATTTCATCGGGGAGATCGCTCGGAAAAGACAACACATTAGTCGGTTTGTCTTTACCACGATATTCCAAGTTCAATTTGTGGCTTTCGTCATTGTCCACACATGCAATACCGATCTCACAATCACTTTGTGTATCGATATGACGTAAAGCCGTTTCCACGACTTTTTTGATATGCGCACGTTTCACCACCAATTCAGGTGACTGAAAATTTTGCTGCAAGGAGAGATTAAGTTTCAAAATGAATCCTTAAATGTTTTCGTCTTGATGCTGCCCATCAGCTTTAGCATCATTGTCCGCCACCAAGGCTTCCTGACGTGCTTTACGTTCTGCACGTTGTTCAGCTGTAAGGCGATGTTGTTCGCTGTCCCATCCCTCATAGGCTTCAACAATTTTTTGAACCAATTGATGACGTACCACGTCACGAGAGTGGAAGCGAGTAATATGAATTTCTTTGATTTTTTCAATCACACGTAAGGCATGTGCCAAACCAGATTGTTGACCACGAGGTAAATCGACCTGTGTAATGTCGCCAGTGATTACTGCACGAGAACCAAAACCTAAACGGGTGAGGAACATTTTCATTTGTTCAGGGGTCGTGTTTTGTGCTTCATCTAAAATCACAAAAGAATGATTTAAGGTACGACCACGCATGTAGGCCAGTGGTGCAACTTCAATCACTTGACGTTCAATTAGTTTAGCGACTTTTTCAAAACCGAGCATTTCATACAAAGCGTCGTAGAGAGGACGTAAGTAAGGGTCAATTTTTTGGCTCAAATCACCGGGTAAAAAACCCAGTTTTTCACCTGCTTCAACCGCAGGGCGAACCAATAAAATACGCTGAATTTCATTACGTTCTAGCATATCTACAGCAGCGGCGACCGCGAGATAAGTTTTACCTGTACCCGCTGGGCCGATACCAAATGAAATATCGCTTTGTAAAATACGCTGTACATAGCGTTTTTGATTGGCACCACGTGGATTGATCCGACCTTTACGGGTTTGTAGATAAACATTGTCTAAACCGGTATGCTCATTTTCAGAAAAATCTTCCTGAATTTCGCGGTCAGTCTGACTGCCTTGAATCATCATGTGTAAAATGTCCGCACTAATCTGTGGATTGGTTTCGGACTCTTCATAAAGACGGTGAAGGAGACTTTCGGCTCTCTCTACCGCATCGATTTCCCCATCGACAAAAAAAGCATCTGCACGATGAGAAATTTTGACATCTAAACGTTGTTCAATTTGTTTGAGATGACCGTTATAGGCACCGAGCATGCTTTGTAAACGGTCAAGTGGAATACCAGCAAAAGTTACAGTACGTCGAATCGCTGCAGTCAAGAGAATTCCTTTAAATTGGTCTGACGATTAAGCTTACATTACGCCACGTCAGGCTCAAGATTCAAGAGTTCACCGTAAACAAACTTCAAAGTTTTAATATCTGTCACTTCAATCTCTGCAAAACGCCCAACCCATGCAGGATCACCGATAAAGCTAACCAAACGTGTATTGTCTGCAGTACCAATCAGCAAGTTCGGATCTTTGTCTGAAACAGACTCAATCAAGACACGTTGAATGGTCCCTAGCATTGCATCAGTTTTATCGATACTGGATTGTTTAATCCATTGTTGAACTTTTGCAAGACGTTCTTTTTTCACATCTTCAGGGGTTGTGTCTTCAAGTTCTGAGGCAGGAGTACCCGGACGTTTTGAGTAGATGAAACTGTATGAATGATCGAAGTCCATATCTTGGATAAATTGATAAGTTTCTTCGAAGTTTTCGTCAGTCTCACCCGGGAAGCCAATAATAAAGTCACTAGATAAATGCATATCAGGGCGAACTTGACGTAATTTAGCAATTTTATCGATATATACATCAATCGTGTGGTTACGTTTCATGGCTTGTAGCACGTCATTCGAACCACTTTGAACTGGTAGATGCAAGTGAGAAACCATTTGCGGTAAGTCACGGTAGCATTGAATCAAGTCATCATTAAATTCAAGCGGGTGCGATGTGGTGTAACGAATACGTCCAATGCCCGGAATTTCGGCCACTAAACGCAGTAACTCTGCAAAGGTGCAAATATTACCTTCGAAGGTTTCACCACGGTAGCCATTCACGTTTTGGCCGAGTAATGAAATTTCACGTACGCCTTTTTCAGCTAAAGTGGCAATTTCAGCCAATACATCATCCAGTGGACGTGATACCTCTTCTCCACGTGTGTAAGGAACCACACAGAAAGAACAGTATTTTGAGCAGCCTTCCATAATCGAGACAAAGGCTTTAAAACCTTCTACACGCGGTTCCGGCAAAAAGTCGAATTTCTCAATGTCAGGGAATGAAATATCCACCAATTGAATTTTTTCTTTTTTCGGCTTAACCACTTGTTCAGTGTGTTGATCCAGCATTTGCGGTAAACGATGCAAAGTTTGTGGACCAAACACCATATCTACATACGGTGCGCGTTTTTGAATGTTGTCACCTTCCTGAGAGGCAACACAGCCACCAACACCAATCACCAAGTCAGGATTTTTTTCTTTCAGCTTGCGCCAGCGGCCTAACTCAGAAAATACTTTTTCTTGGGCTTTTTCACGGATAGAGCAGGTATTCATCAGGAGAATATCCGCTTCTTTTGGATCGTTTGTCAGCACATAGCCGTGAGAATCACCTAAAAGGTCGCCCATACGTTGACTGTCATACTCATTCATCTGACACCCTTGCGTTTCGATGTACAGTTTTTTCACTGCTCCATCTTGAGCTGGGGTGTGCTGTGGCTGGGTAACAGTGTTATCTGGGGCAGCTTGGGCACTATTGGGGATGAAGGTTTGAACCGTCATGTAGGCTCCTAAAGGAATTTTATGAAAATCAATAACCATACGTGGCTGACAGACAATTCAATCAATTGAATTGTGCAGCTGCGGAGGTCAAAAAGGGGATTTTAAGAATGGGCAATATTTTAGCAGTAATTTACTAGAAACTTACAGCCTAAAATTACAACTCTGCCATATTGATTTATGAAGCAAAAATGTTTGAAAATTAATATTGGCTAATCATAAGGTTACATAACAGAACACAATGCAGAGTTTAGAATTATTAAACTAATTCCTAAACAAAGTTCGATGTGCTGTAACTGAGCAGAATGACATGAAAGAAGGCAAGTGGATGTTAAAACATAATTTTAAACAGAAAAATTACGCTAAATTACTTGCTTTGAGTGTCGGGCTCTCTGGAATTTCTGCGTTTGTCCAAGCCGCAGATGAGCAGTTTAACGATGCTTTACGTGCTGCGAATGCAGGCAATATTAGTTTATTACAACAATACCAATCATCTATGCAAAATGATGTTTTGGGCTATTATCCAGAATATTGGTTACTGAATAACAATTTGGCTTCACAACCTGCAAGTGCCATTATTAATTTTGCACAGCGCTATCCAAACTCGGCAATGGCAGAAAAATTAGCCGCAGATTATGTTGAAGAAAAAGTCAAACAAGCTGATTTCGCTACAGCACAGCCTGTTTTGCAATATGTGACTAATGCTGACCGTGCTGAAACATGTGCCATGGCTCAAGTCCGCGCAAAGTCGGGCGACCCTCTGGTTTACGCAGAATTTAAAGATGTATGGTTGACCACAAACTCACAACCTGACTCGTGTACGGGCTTGGGCCGTATGATGCTGTCGAGTCCTTTAATGACTCAAGATGACCGCCATCAACGGATGTGGGGACAGTTAAGAGCGGGTCAGTCAGGACAAGCGATTGCGACTGCGCAAACCATTGGCGTGAATATTAATTTATCGCAACTCAACACCATTCAAGCCAATCCACTGAATTATTTATGGTCTGCACCCAAAGCCACAGCTGAAGATCATGCATACCTGATTTATGCGATGGGACGCTTGGCAGATAGCGACTTAAATGGCGCAATTTCTTCGGTGAAACGTGCAGCAGAAGGCACACCAGCCGATGTACAAAAAGCCCTATACCGTAGTGTCGGGTATATCGGTGGTACAACGGTAATGAAAAATAATTTCAACCGTGAAGTTCTAAATTATCTTGATTTGAGTTATGGACTGCCTTTTAGTGCAGAAGAAGCCGAGATTTATGCGCGACAAGCCATTCGTTTTGGCGCATGGGAAAGTGTCATTCGTGCAATTGATGCGATGAGCGTTTCGCAAAAGCAAGAAGATCGTTGGCAATATTGGTTAGCACGTGCCTCTGAACAACGTGGCGATGCCTCATCAAAACGCACGGCGCAAGACATTTATCGTAAGCTCGCTGCTGGCGATGATTACCATAATTTGTTAGCACGTGACAAAATTGGTCAGTCTTATAACAATATTCCGTCAAATGTGCAGCCTTCGTCACAAGATGCGCAGCGTCTCAGTCAGGATATTCACTTCCGTCGTGCCTTTGCATTGCGCAATATTAATGCATCTGACAGCTATATTAACCGTGAATGGAACTGGGCAGTGCGTCAAGCCTATTTAAAGCATGATGATGGCATGATTCTTGCCGCAGCTAAACGAGCAACCGATATGGGTTGGTATGATCGGGCGATTTATGCAGCAGATCGAACCACCAACCAGCATAACTATGCTTTACGTTATGCCATGCCACATCAAAATTATGTGGTGAGTCATAGTCGTAATGCAGGGATTGACCCAGCATGGGCTTATGGTTTGATGCGTCAAGAAAGTCGGTTTGTTACTAGCGCACGTTCACATGTCGGTGCCGGTGGTTTAATGCAAATTATGCCAGACACCGCAAAATTGGTGGCTCGTCAGATGGGGGAGAGTTATAACCCCGCTGCATTAACGGATATGAATACCAATATCCGTTATGGCACTTTCTATTTATCAATGATTCAACGTCAATTGAGTAATAGTCCAGTATTAGCGACCGCAGGTTACAATGCGGGTCCAAATCGTGCTCGACGCTGGCAGCCTGAGTATCAAGCGATTGCAGCGGACCAATATACAGAATCGATTCCATTAACGGAAACGCGAGACTATGTAAAACATGTGATGACCAATGCAACCCATTACGGCCTTTTATTGGGTCAGGGGCCGCAATCGATTGAAAAACGAATGCAAATGATTCCATTACGGAATGCGCAATAAGCATTGAAGCAATGCGCCTGTTTTGAGGCGCAATATGGGTAAATAATGAATGCCGAACTTGAACATTAGACCTGTTTATCGAATACTGACATCACTGCTCATCGGCAGTGGTGCAGGCTTTGGTGTGTCTGTGCTTTCGGCAGCACCCGTGGTTAATGGCTATGTGATGGATGTGCAAATGGTGCCAGCTGTTTGCGCCTATGATCCTTTAAAAAGTAAAAAACGTAAATGTCTGGAAGGGTATTCACTCAATATCACGGGTCTATATCCAGAAACTTCTACCCGTGATTGCACCACCAATAGTTCCGCTAAACTTTCTCCGCTGCAAGCCAAAGTGGTTGCACGGATTATGCCTGATGAAAATGCTCGCGTGGCGCTTTGGCACAATACCGGTGGCTGTGTTCCTATGAATGCCAGCCAGTATTTCAGAACCATTATTAATCATGCAGATAAGCTAAAAATTCCAGATGAATTGACTAGCCAAGAAACCCAATCCATTCAAGCCAATGTCTTGCGTAATAAAATGTTGCGTATGAACAGCGGATTGGTATCTCAAAGTATTGAATTTAACTGTATGCAAACCCGTGGTGGCAGCCTGCTGACTGAGATTAAAATTTGCTATAAAAACAATGGTCAGTACAAAAGTTGCCCTACAACTATCGTCGGAAATTGTCCTGCAACTTTCATAATTAAAGGTTCTTTCTAAGCTTTTTTCGGCATTTTATTTATATTTCCTATCATACTTTTGTTGAAAAGCATTCTCTTTTACATGCAAGCGTCAAAAGATTGGAGTACAATCTTTGCCGTTTATGATTATTAAGATTAGATAGAACAGCTATTTAATCATTATGACCTTCCTCAATTGGAGATAATTACATGAAGCAAGCAGTTCGTGTTGCCGTTACTGGCGCAGCTGGTCAAATCGGTTATAGCTTATTATTCCGTATCGCAAGCGGTGAAATGTTGGGTAAAGACCAACCAGTTATCCTTCAATTATTAGAAATTCCAGTTGAGAAAGCTCAACAAGCGCTTAAAGGCGTAATGATGGAACTTGATGACTGCGCATTCCCTCTTTTAGAAGGTATGATCGGTACTGATGATCCTAAAGTTGCATTCAAAGATGCTGACTACGCTCTTCTTGTAGGTTCACGTCCACGTGGTCCTGGTATGGAACGTGCTGACCTTCTTAAAGTAAACGGTGAAATCTTCATCGGTCAAGGTCAAGCGCTTAACGAAGTTGCTAGCCGTGACGTTAAAGTTCTTGTTGTAGGTAACCCTGCAAACACTAACGCTTACATCGCAATGAAATCTGCTCCAGATCTTCCAGCGAAAAACTTCACAGCAATGTTACGTCTTGACCACAACCGTGCGTTAACTCAACTTGCTCAAAAAGCTGGTGTTGCAGTTTCTGACATCGAAAACATGACAGTTTGGGGTAACCACTCTCCAACTATGTATGCTGACTACCGTTTTGCAAATGTAAACGGCGAAAGCTTAAAAGACAAAATCAACGATGCTGCTTGGAACAAAGACGTATTCCTTCCAACTGTTGGTAAACGTGGTGCTGCGATCATCGAAGCACGTGGTCTTTCTTCTGCTGCTTCTGCTGCAAACGCTGCAATCGACCATATGCGCGATTGGGCTCTTGGCACAAACGGCAAATGGGTAACTATGGGTATTCCTTCTGACGGTTCTTATGGTATTCCTGAAGGCGTAATGTTCGGTTTCCCTGTAACAACTGAAAACGGCGAATACAAAATCGTTCAAGGTCTTGAAATCGACGAATTCAGCCGTGAACGTATCAACTTCACTCTAAACGAGCTTGAAGAAGAACGTGCAGCAGTTGCTGACATGGTTAAATAATTTAATTTTTTAAATTAAATTATAAAAAGGCACTCCATTTGGGGTGCTTTTTTTATGGCCTGCGAAAAATACCACGCTTAATTTTTGAACAAAAAATAACACGTTGAGATGCTGTTGCAACTGACAAAGTCAAATAAACAGATAACTATAAAGATGAGAGAAATGTTATAGGCTTGAGGAGAACGGCAATGTTTGATCAACAACCGACGTTGGAACTATTTTTTGAACAATTGGGGTTGGATGCAAGTCCGGAAGGCATCGATCAATTTATCGAAACGCATCAAATCACCATGGATGTTCCATTGCATGAAGCGCCATTTTGGACGAAGTCACAGCGCGACTTTATTATTAGTCATTGGAAAAAAGATGATGACTGGGCCATGGTGGTCGATATTTTAAATGAACAATTGCATACAGAACATAAGCTTTCAGGATCATGCAAAATCTAAATACAATTTGAAACAACAAACCTAGTTTTATCGCTAGGTTTTTTTATCAGCATCATATAAGTTAATTAAATAATAAATGACAGATTAGTTGATAAGGAGGGCGAGATGCTCAATCAAAATAAACCATCCTTAGCTTTATTGTTTTCTCAATTGGGGTTAGCCAGCAGTCCAGCTGCGATCGAGTTATACGTACGTACGCATCAGCTTGCCGCAAGTGAAAATTTACATGATGCGCCGTTTTGGAATAAAGCACAGCGCGACTTTCTAATCAGCCATTTAGTACAAGATGATGATTGGGCCATTTGGATTGATGAGCTGAATCAACAGTTGCATATGGATGCATATAAGCTACAACCAGCATAGATTTCACTTCTCCATAAATAAAAAACACCTCTTCGGAGGTGTTTTTTATTTAGTGCAGTTTACTTTGGCGTAATTCTAAAAACCAAGTTTCTTGGCGATAAGGATTAAATGCAGGATGCTCAAGTAATGTGGTGAGTTTGAATTCTTGAGATTTGCTGTATTTATATAACCAGTGGCGGGTTAACGCAGGTTCTTGTTTTACTGCAGAGGCATAGGCCAAATAGAAGTAGATGTCGCCATGTTCAGCTTTGGACATCGGTTTCATAATCTGCTGGGTAATCAGGGCATAGCGCTGCTCTTTGGTGATTTCAAAAAATACCATATAGGCTTTGGCTAAATGCACAGACAAATTGATGTATAGCTCAATCGGCATTTCTTCAAATTCAATCCGGCTTTGCTCAAGTAGAACAATGGCTTCTTGCAGAAAATACACTTGTTCTTGATGGTTCTTACTTAAATTAACCAATTGCAGGCGTAAGTCTGCACGCTCAAGGGCAAGTTCAGGGCTGTTGCCCTGTAGAAATAATTGATCGGTTTCGCCAATACGTTGAATAATTTTATGACTGTTTTGACGCATCGGGTACATCCTCATCTATGAATGACTCATATATGAGGATAGTTTAAGGGATTTAAAGGAGGAATCTCGAATTACCACATCGAGTTGTCATTACGTAGCCAAGCCGTAATCGATAAACGTTGATGTTTAGCTTCGAGTACCTCGTGTAATAGGTCACTTTGGAATAATGCAATGCGATTCGGTTTAGGTTCTAAAATATGCCAAACATCATTCTTATCTTGTAAGCGCAATTCACCGCCCCAGTCGGCTTGCCAATGTTCATGTAAATAATAAACCGCTGAAATGACACGTCCATTTTTGCCTTGAGGATTATCTTTATGCAGAGCATAAAATTCACCTGCGTTATAACAGGCAAAATGTGCTTCGACTTCGTGAATGCCAGAAAAAAATGCGCGATTAAATTGTTCTGATAAATGTTCTAACGCTTGAACGTGTTCTTGTGCGACATCTAAGGTGTCGTTAATCCATAAAATATGATCACTTCTAATTTTACTGATGACCCCATTTTGTACGGCTGCATCCCTAAATTTATTTAAATTTGACATACATTCTTCAACAAGTGCATGTATATATTCAGCAGGATAAGCGTCATCAATAATGCTAAACCCGTGTTGATCTAAATCATCGAGGATTTGATCAACCGGCCAAGACTTTGGGAGAAAGGCTGTTTCCATATACGAACCATAAAGTTGTGGAAAAAAAGGTGACGTATTCTAGAGCAAGAATAGCATCGGAATGAAACTATTTTTCATGCTAAAATGTCCGTTGATATCAGGAATTAAAGAAACATGAATTACCGTCACCATTTCCATGCAGGCAACTTTGCCGACGTGATGAAGCACGTTTTGCTGCTTCAGTTATTAAGTCGACTGAATGCAAAAGATAAACCTTATCGCTATGTAGATACACATGGTGGTGCAGGTAAATATGATCTTTCGACCTCTGAAGCACAGAAATCAGGTGAGTTTTTAAATGGTATTCATCGTTTAGTTAAGCTCGATGATTCGATTAAACGCAATGCGCCTGAAGGTGTTCAACAATATTTAAAAGTTGTTGAAAAAATGCGTGAAAACTTTGGTAAAGGCGCTTATCCAGGTTCTCCATGGTTTGCACTTGAAGGCATGCGTGAAACTGATAAAGCCACGATTTTTGAAATGCAGCGTGATGTATTTCAGCAATTGCGCCACAATATTTTTGATAAACGTGCAGGCTTGCATGAGCGTGATGCTTACGAAGGTTTACTGGGTGTAATTCCACCAAAAGAAAAACGTGGTTTGGTCATGATTGACCCGCCTTACGAATTAGAACGTAAAGATTTTCCACAGCTTGTAGAATTGTTGGTCGCTGCTTATAAAAAATGGCCGACAGGCGTTTTTGCGGTATGGTATCCAATTAAAGACCGCGCGATGATTGAACGTTTTGAAAAGAAAATGTACAAAACCGGTATTCGTCGTCAGTTGGTTTGCGAAATTTGTGTATGGCCAGATGACACTCCAGTGGGTCTAAATGGTTGTGGTTTATTGGTGATTAACCCACCTTGGAAATTCTCTGAAGATGCGGATGAAGCATTACAATGGTTGTTCCCACATCTTCGTATGAATGAAAATGGTGGTCATGCAGCCGTACGTTGGTTGGTTAGCGAATAATTTTAAACTTGAAAAAGAAAGGTCACAGTTAGGATCGAACAATGACAAATACAAATAAACCTGAGCGGGAAATTTCTTCAAAGGATGAAAATGCATTTGATGGCATTACATTTGAAGTTGAAGAAGAGGAGCACACCCATGAAGGGCATAAAGTGAAACGTCGTGGGATCTATCTGTGGCCAAACTTGATTACAACTGCTGCGTTGTTATCTGGCTTTTATTCAATTATTGCCAGTATGAATGGTGAGTTTCAACAAGCCATTTATGCCATTTTCCTTGCAGCATTATTTGATGGTTTGGATGGCCGTGTCGCACGTGCTATCGGCGCGCAAAGTCCATTTGGTGAACAGTTTGACTCCTTATCAGACTTATTAGCATTTGGTGTTGCACCTGCCATTTTAATGTATAGCTGGAGTCTAAATGACTTAGGCCGTATTGGTCTGGCAGCATGTTTTGTTTACACCGCATGTGCAGCCTTCCGTTTAGCGCGTTTTAACGTACAAATCGGAGTCGTCGATAAACGTTACTTTATTGGTGTTGCAAGTCCACTCGCAGCCGTTATGATTATTTCATTGGTATGGGTAGGCATGGACATCCCTGCAGTCTTCGACTTACGCGAAACAGGTATTCAGATTTTTAATGCGGTAGTGATTATTGCAGTGGGTCTATTGATGATCTCAAATGTGAAATACTATTCATTTAAAACGGTGGATCGTCGCCGTGTTCCATTTGCCGTGTTACCAATCATAGTCTTTGTTTTAGCAGCTGTAACGTATAATATTCCAATGGGTATTTTAATTATTTCAGTGATTTATGCATTGTCTGGTTTTGTCACCACCTTAATGGCAAAAAAGGCAGAAGCATGAGTTAAAGCATGAAATAAAAAAATGAAAAGGAGCTTGATATGCAGATATTTCAAGATTTCTTGGATCAATCAAGGCGACTGAATCAAGCTCCAGATTTACAACATAAAAAAATAAATTTACATGCGCCGAATACGCCATATCCTTCAGTCCATTATGGACTTTGTCTACCGAATCTTCCTGCGCCATTACATTATCTTAACTTTATGAGTTGGCTCGGGCAGCCTCAGATTCCCGCTTTTCAAAATCCTGCGTCCATTCAACAAGACGAACTCAATACAGCCACAGTAATGACCAGTGTGAGTGGTCATATAGTTGGGCAATTACAATCATATTCCATCAAAGACGACTGTAGTCTGAGTGAGACCGTCTTTAAATTTAGAGACAAAGAACTGATTGGTTGGGATGGTGCGGTATTTCAAATCCATCGAGAAGATACTGAACTCAGTTTAGATTTGTCCGTGCAAACTACCGATATTTCTTCGTGTTTAATTAAATTAAGATTGGGTCTTGCTGAATATTGGTCAGTGATGTGCCAATGTGAAGGGCAAATCAAATTTCAGGGCCAGATGTATGATGTAAATCAGTTGGCGGTATTATCTTATGCACAAATACGCAAGTTTCCATATTTACCTTTAGCGTTTTATACCCATCAGGTAATCAACCTTAGCCGACAGCGTCAAATTATCTTTATGCAAACGCGAGATCGTTATAACAATATTTTGAGTTCGCGTTTATATCTAAGAGATTTAAATCAGCAGCAAGTGTTCATGGCAGACCAAGGTGTGTTCTTTAAAGTCATGCGCGTTTATCCCGTTGTTAAAACCCCCAATTTGCAAAAAATGTATTTGCCACGTGAATTTGAATGGATTTACCAAAATGACAAAATGAAAATACATGTACAAGCGCAGAGCCGTGGGGATTTTAAATTTGGACTCGGCGCAGGTTATGCAGGAAGCTTTAACTATCAAATCAAAATCAATGACGAAATTGAGTGTGGGGAAGGTGGATACTGTGAATATGTCGATTGTCGAGCTTTGAAATGGCAAGAAAAGAATGAAAAAGATAAATTAACGGACAAATATGGAAATATTGTCCCTTTTATGCTCAAAAAATAGTAAAAAACTCAATTTAGTAGAATAAATAAACAAACGTAATGGAAAATTAAAAATAAATGGAAAAGGGTATTGCAACGGTTCTGAAATGCTGTAGAATGCACATCCATCGGCGGTGATGAAGATTAAAACTTCTGATAAAACAATGACTTGGTTGAATTGATTAAGTTAGGTTTTAGAAAGAAAGTTTAAAAATAATTTGAATTACCGGTTGACTCTTTAGAAATAAAGAGTAATATAGCCGACCTAGCTTGCTGGTGACGAACCAACAAGAAGATCATTAAGAGATTATGAAGAACAACTTGTGTGGATTTTTACT
>NZ_VPCB01000019.1:0-61097 GCF_013418435.1 Acinetobacter sp. YH12142
CAAGTAACTTGGACCAGTGTTGATCATTTAGCATTGTTCGAGGCATAGCGAGTGTAAAATTGGGTTTGGCGATTTAATTTTACTATCTCGCTATTTTTTTAATCAACAAATGTCAACAGACCCTAATAAAACAAATATTTAACTCTCTGACGCTTTTCACTTACACAATAATGAGCAAAACAAACCGTTTAAAACTTGTACAGCAGCTTATTTGCACATTAAGATAAAACAATCATCACGGATTGATGGTTGACAATAACAACAAGAATGTTGGTCAAATTCGACTAAATGGAGAAACGCAATGCACTATCAATATCACTGTGCTTGTTGCAATAAAGTATTGGCTTCAAGCGATAAAGAATGTTCCGAATGTGGCTCGCATAATATCCGTAGCCCATATGGCTTTTGGATATTTTGCATACTCAGTTGTTTGGCTGTTGCCATTCTATTTAAGAGTGTTCAAGTGTATTTGCAACAGCACGATACTGAAGCGACAACCCAACTCAACATCTTTGAAGTACTCAAGCAGGATGGTAAAAATTAAGCTTTTTTACAACAGCCAAATACAGCCCTATGAACAAGCTGGCAATGTGTAAAATTTTAGCTAAGCTGAATTTAAGCACCGTTATCGGGTCGCGTTAAAGTCATTCAAAGAGATAAGTTAAAATGATGAAAGCCTGAATGATTTCAGGCTTTTTTATGCGCTAGCATCGCCCTGCTCACTTATCTTCACGAGGAAAATTCTTTAAACTATGGCGATAGCAATGAGGTTCTAGATGATGGTGCAGTTAATCAAAAAAGGCGGTTTACGTGAACGCGCCAATCGTAGCCGATCATACAAAGGCTCTGAAAATACCGAAACTACCCTCAAGCCAAACCGTTATCGTGATCATGCTGAAACCACCGATATTGCACAAGATCCATCAAATACAGCACCGTCTAAAGACCAAGATCAAACCAATCCAGAGCAATAGAACTTGGACATAAAAAAAGCCAAGTTTTAATACTTGGCTTTCGCTTTGCTGACAGCAATATGTTTGCAGCTATTGAAGATTGAACATTCTAATTGCGTCGAACCACAGCCAAATCGCAAAAATTAAAAATAACGCCCCTGAAACCACATCAATATAACTACCCGAACGTTGGTAGAGTGCTTTAATTTTAGGCAAAGACATAATCATCATAAACAAACTAAACACAATAAAGGTTTGAATCGGAATGATGACAGCAAGCTGTGCTTTTAGGTTACTACTGGCTGATGAACTCAACGCCAGTGAGAACACACTACTAAAATAAATCAATGTTTTCGGATTGGCTAAATTTGTAAATAAACCTAATAAGAAATAATTTTCAGTTTTCTGCTGACTTAAGGCCTGCCCATCTTCTAAATTGGCTGTTTGATTTAAACTTTTAAGCCCGCCACTAAACATTGCCCAACCCATTTTCGCTAAGAAAAATCCACCAACAGCCATTAAAACTTGTTGTATCCATGGAAATTGCTCAACCAGAACCGTAAAGCCCAATAAGGTTAAAACGACCCACACCACAATCCCGACAGAGATCCCCGCAATAATTTTTAAGGTATTTGCACGCGTTGTTGATGCTGCACTTTTAGCAATTAATAATACATCTGGACCGGGACTCAACTGCGCAACAAAATGAAGCGCACAGATGGTGAATAACAGTGACATGCAAGCTGATTCATTTGAATTAAAACGTGAAGATTATATCTCTTGTTCAATTTTTTTGTTGGCAACACAAGGTTTATTTTTAGGCCGTATCAAAATTTACGCAAAAAAAAAGCCGAATACACATTCGGCCTTTCATACTGAGTTAATTATTTTTTATTGACATCTTTCAGTTCAATTTGTTTCGCATCTGGCGTCACTTCACGAGCTTCACCATCAATAACGGATGAATCACGACCTGATTGCTGATTTTGCATATCTTGCATTTGACGCATCATATCTGCAAATGGGTTCTGACCTTGAGCACCGCCCATGCCTCCCATATCGCCCATCATGCCACCCATCATTTTTTCCATCATGGCTTGCTGACGCTTCATCATTGTTTTCATCATGACTGCTTTCATGGCATTTTGTACAGGTGGAATCAAAATAAGTAATGCCATAATATCTGAGATTAGACCCGGTAACAGCAATAAGAAACCAGCCAAAATTTTTGGTAAATTTCCAGTTAAAGCTGGATCATTACTCATTTGACCTGCTTGCATTTGCTGCATTTGAGGCATCAGACCTGATGAATATTTACGGATAATATTCATCCCTATAAAGAAGGCCGCCACGAACCAGAAAAAGACATACCACATGCTGCCGACGAGGTCGCCCACACCGATCCAGACAAACACTTCCAGGATCAAGCCTGCTAAAATCAGAAGAAATAATTTCATGAAAATTAAACAAATCTCAGTAAATTAATTTAAGGTGTTGCGTTCAACTGCTCAATCACTATCAAGCTTTTTTGACACGCTTATGTAACAATATGGGCATATTTTTATTTTTAAAGGGCAAATAGGCAAACATGTCATTAATTATCGGTATTGACCCTGGGTCGCGCTTAACTGGTTACGGCATCATCGAAAAGGATGGTTCTAAACTACGTTTTGTCGATGCTGGCACCATTCGTACCGAAACGACAGAAATGCCTGAACGCTTAAAACGTATTTTTGCTGGTATTGATCGCATCGTAAAGTTTCACGGGCCTACTGAAGCTGCGGTTGAACAAGTATTTATGGCTCAAAACCCTGACTCGGCCTTAAAATTAGGTCAAGCACGCGGTGCTGCCATTGCCGCTTTAACCAATTTAGATTTACAAGTCGCTGAATATACTGCACGTCAAATCAAACAATCTGTGGTCGGCTATGGGGCTGCTGATAAAGAACAAGTCCAAATGATGGTTATGCGCATTCTGAACCTAAGCATCAAACCCCAGCAGGATGCAGCCGATGCTTTGGCTGCCGCAATTTGTCATGCGCATGCGTCTGGTAGTATGAGTAAAATGGCTGTACTGAATGCCTTAGGTGGTATGGCTCGTGGCCGAAGCCGTGTAAGCACTCGACGTCGATAAATAAATCGTCAATTCATATAGCTCAGTAATTCATTCTGTTTTCAAAAGCCCATTCAATCTAGTGATCAAATTTAGCGAATCATTTTAAAACCGCTATAGTCTAATTCATGCATTGGAATTTCTTGCTGATCGATTTTAGTCACGTCTGCTCGTAAAGGCCCCACCAGACTGTGTTTCAGTATTTTATGAATGGCATCTTCAGTTCCAATAATCAGCGCTTCAACTTCGCCCGTCGCTAGATTTTTCACATAGCCATTTAAACCAAGTGCAACCGTTTGCTGTTCAAACCAACGACGATAACCAACACCCTGAACTTTACCTTGAATTCGCAATTTAACCGCATGCATTTTAGTCTTTAACTTCTGAATGATTAACCACATGATAAACCGCTTGGGCCATATCCTGCGCTTGCAAACCACGCATCCCCGGCTTCGCCAATACATCACCTGCTAAAGCATGCAGGCTTACGATTTCATGCAGATGTATTTGCTGATGGAATTGTGCTTTTAAACTTGCAATCATCCCTGCAAGCACATCTCCCATACCGCCTGTACCCATTCCTGCATTACCTGCGGTGCAAATCCAAAGCTGATCTTCAAGTATTAAGCTGCCTGCGCCTTTAAGCACCCATTGACCTTGAAATTTTTCTTTTAAATACTGAATTGCTTGTACACGATCTGCTTCAACTTCAGCAGTAGTTATACCCAGTAATTTCGCAGCTTCACCCGGATGTGGCGTTGCATAGGTTCGTGCATTCAAATTTTTAGGTGCTTCAGCTAGAAACCATAAGGCATCTGCATCCAAAACAATTTCCAAGGTTGACTGCTGAATCAATGGAAACCATGACTGAAACTGCTGTTGTGCCCAATCGTCACGACCAAGCCCCATGCCAAAGCTAATCGCATCGACTTGATCGATCAGTTGCCGAATTGCTTCTGTAGTTAATGCATTGATATCGCGTAGCATAATATTCGGTGCGCGCGCCAAAATAGCGGTGTGATGTCGTGCATCACAAACAACCGTAACCTTACCTGCACCTGCATGGAATGCAGCCTCAGCAGCCATAATCACCGCCCCACCCATTTCTGCATGGCCACCAACAACCAAAACATGGCCATAACTGCCTTTATGACCAAAGGCTTGACGCGCAGGTAAGGCTATTTTCTGCGGCGACAAATGAGCAAGTGGCTCTAGCTCTGCATCAGTCGGTATGCATGCTATCACCGAAACTTCACCTGCATATTCCTTCGCTTGACCTGTAAATAGCCCTGCTTTTAGACCCAATGCCGTAAAGGTATAATCGGCTTGAAATGCGATGGGTAAAGGCTGTCCTGTATTGGCATGTAATCCGCTTGGAATATCAATCGCAACTTTAAGTCCCGTGCATGCATTCAATCGTTGAATAATGGCTTGCCATTCGCTAGAAAGTTCACGATTGAGCCCTATACCAAATAATGCGTCGATATAAACGTCATAGTCATGCTGAAAATCAAAATGTGTATAGATCTTGAGCTTGTGATCTATCGCTTCTTGTACAGCAGAATGTAAATCTTTCGATGCTCCAATTTCAGCGGCGTAAATATCGACTTGAAAGCCTGCTTGCTGTAGGTATTGCGCTGTAAGATAGCCATCTCCTGCGTTATTGCCCTGTCCACAACATACAGCGATATTTTTTAAATTTTGCTGCTTTAACATTGGAATGAGTTGCTGAGCAATCGACCATGCGACCTGCTGCATCAGACCATAACTGCTATTGTGCTGAGCAAACCAACGCTGCTCCCAAGCTTGAATACTTTGGCTAAGATAAACAGGGCTATGGTAAACTTGCAGACGCATTGTTTTTCCTTGTTATGATTATGGCCGCTTCAACTCCTGCACAAAAAATTCCTGTCGATCAATATGATCCAGAAACCCTAAAAGCATGGATTAAAGCACAAGCCTTAAATTTAGGTTTTTCTGATTGTGTCATCGCAAAGCCAGATGCTCAAGAGGAACTCCCTCGTTTTAAAGAATATTTAGAACGTGGTTATCATGGCGATATGAAATTCCTAGAGGAAAACCTTGAAAAACGTGCCAATCCTGCACTTTTAGTCCCCGGCACACGCAGTATTATCTGTGTCCGCATGGACTATTTGGTCGAAACCCCAAAACCACGTTATGTTCCTGATGAGCCAAATGCAGCCATCATTGCACGCTATGCACGAGGTCGTGACTACCACAAAGTCATGCGTGGTCGTTTAAAAACCTTGTCGAATATCATCCGTGAAAAAATCGGAGATTTTGAATCTAGACCCTTTGCCGACTCTGCACCAGTGTTTGAAAAATCCTTAGCTGAAAATGCAGGCATGGGCTGGACAGGCAAACACACCTTACTGATCCATAAAAAATCAGGCTCATTTTTTGTATTAGGTGAGCTGTTTACATCACTCGAATTACCTTTTGATTCTCCGGCAACCAAACATTGTGGTTCATGCACAGCCTGTATTGATATCTGTCCAACTCAGGCCATCGTTGAGCCCTATATGTTAGATGCACGTAAATGCATTGCCTACTTAACCATCGAATATAAAGGCATCATTCCTGAAGAATTACGCCGTGGCATTGGCAACCGTGTGTTTGGCTGTGATGACTGTCAACTTATCTGTCCATGGAATAGCTTTGCGCATAAAACTCAAATTGAGGACTTTTATCCACGTCATGGCCTCGACCAAGTGAGTTTATTAGATCTTTGGCAATGGGATGAAGCCACTTTTTTAAGCTGTACTGAAGGCAGTCCTATCCGACGAACAGGCTATCAAAGCTTTATGCGAAATATCGCCATTGGCTTAGGCAACGCACAATACAGTTCAAATATTGTTCAATCATTAAAAAATTCTCGCGAAAAACATGACGCGATTGTGCAAGTTCATATTGATTGGGCAATTACAGAACAAAACTCAAAAATGCTTTAAGGGTTTTCATTCTCTATTTTCCAGATCCTTACAAAGTTTTCATTTAAGCTAAAACTTAGTGACGTAATCCAAGAAAATTAATTTTTTAGCTCAAAATAAACATTGCAGCGATTGTGCTGTCATTTAGCATAACTTTGTAAGTATCTTAAATATCAAAAGTTCTTTGAAAAAGTCATTTCAATGCATTTTAGCTAAATTGCAATGTTACAAAATAGTCTTGGAAGTCTGCAAATTTTACGTATGATGATCTGCATTAGGCAGAAAATATGGATCATTTATGAGCTACCGAAATGACTGGACACATCCAGAAATACAAGAGTTGTATCAACAACCATTGATGGATTTATTATTCCAAGCACAGACCATTCACCGTGAATATTTCCAAGCCAATCATATTCAAGTCAGCACCTTACTTTCGATTAAAACCGGTAAGTGCCCTGAAGACTGTAAATATTGCTCTCAGTCTGCACATTATGACTCTGGATTAGAAGCTGAAAAACGTCTGGCTGTGGAAAAAGTCATCAATGAAGCGAAAGCTGCGCTTGCCTCAGGTTCTTCGCGTTTTTGTATGGGCGCTGCATGGCGCAATCCACATGAACGGGACATGCCCTATGTGCTAGAAATGGTGCGTGAAGTCAAAGCGCTGGGACTTGAAACCTGTATGACCCTTGGCATGCTGAATCAGTCTCAAGCAGAGCGCCTACATGAGGCAGGCTTAGATTATTACAACCATAACCTCGATACCTCTCGTGAGTATTATCCCAATGTCATTAGCACGCGTAGCTATGATGACCGTTTAACGACGCTAGACTATGTTCGCCAATCTGGAATGAAAATCTGTAGCGGCGGAATTGTGGGCTTAGGTGAAAGCCGTGATGACCGTATTGCCTTCCTGATGGAGTTGGCAACGCTGCCGATTCATCCTGAATCTGTGCCGATCAATCTCCTTGTGCCTATTCAAGGTACCCCACTTGCAGAAGTTGAGAAACTTGATGTGATCGAATGGATTCGCACCATTGCAGTCGCACGGATCATTATGCCAAAAAGCTATATTCGACTCTCTGCAGGTCGTGAATCCCTGAGTGATTCAGAACAAGCTTTGGCATTTATGGCAGGTGCAAATTCACTCTTTTCTGGTGAAAAACTACTGACCACGCCAAATGCAGGCGAAGGCAAAGATCAGCTTTTATTTAGCAAACTCGGTTTAGTGGCTGAACAGCCCAAACCAAATGCTGCACAGCTTTCAACTGATGCCATGCAAATGGCTTAAAATAAGCCCCGAAGTTCGGGGCTTAGTTCAATTGAATGATCAGTGATAGGTATCAAAGTGCAATGCAAGAGATGGTGCGAACAAATGAAATGGCTAAATCACCATGAATAGGGAAAATATATCGTTTACTTAACAAAGTTATGTGCTGTTATTAAAATTCCATAGCCTGCATTTAAATAATCCCCTTCACGAATAATGTCTTGACCATTAGCATGTTGAACCACCAATTGCTGCTGAATCACATCATAATGAAAAGATTCAAAGCAATCCTGATGTTGTAATAACCATGCAATGGTATCTGCCATATTGGCATCGACGGTATAACGCTCGGCTTGAAAATCTTTACTCATATCTGCATAAAAACTGTGAATGTATTTCTATTTTAATGATTTCAATATTGACCGGCATTAAAAAAGTGAGCTTTCGCTCACTTTTTTTTCGGCTTAGACTCTGCATTACTTTGTCACACCGCACTTACGACATTCCTTGTGCGAACCGATTTCTTCCATTTGCTCGTATTCGTAAATATGCATGCAAAATAGTTTTCTGAATAATTGAAGCATGTTGTTAAAACTCCCGTTTATTTATTAATGTGCTTCTGAATATTTCGTCCTGAAATATTATGAACATGCCTAAACACGCCATAGCTAATTTATTATCATATTTTTCCAATGAGTCAAATATCTTTACTTTAAAATGACACAATTTCGGATAATCGGTTATTTTTAAGCCTTCCTTATATTCACCTGAGTTATAAGGATTTTTATTAATATCAACATCACAGATATAGATTAATTTTCAGCAAATTTCGCACAAAAAAACTCCCCATTAGGAGAGTTTTTTCAAATAGATGATCACATGAGTAACGTTATTCACAAGCCCAGATTTAAACGTTCTGACTGGCAAACTTCGCACGTGCAGCATGCAATTTTTTATAGCTATCAATCAGACGTAAATGACGATCTAAACCTTCAAGTTGCATATTGGTTTCAGTTAAACCGTAGAAGCGAAGACTGCCATCCATTGAACCAATCACTGCATCCATACGTTCGTCACCAAACATACGACGGAAATTATGTTCATAGTCATTGAGATCTAAGTCATCGTCCAATTCAACTTCTAAAACCACATTCATGCATTGATAGAATAAACCACGTTCAACTGTATTAGTGTTGTACTGAAGGAAGGTTTCGACCAACTCTTTTGCTTCTTCAAATTCTTGTAGCGCAATATAGATCAGTAGTTTGAGCTCAAGAACCGTTAATTGGCCCCATACGGTATTGTCATCAAACTCAATCCCGATGAGCGTCACAATATCCGTGTAATCATCCACCTCAAGCTCTTCTAAGCGCTCAACCAGTGACACTAACTCGTCTTCATCTAGGCGATGAATATTTAAAATATCTTCACGGAAGTCCAAAGCTTTGTTGGTGTTATCCCAAACCAAGTCTTCAACCAAATACACTTCAGAATAATCCGGAACCAAAATACGACATGCCGTAGCACCTAGATGCTGGTAGACCGCCATATACACTTCTTTGCCCATGTCTTCTAGAATCGCAAACATCGCTGCAGCTTCTTCCGCATTGGCATTTTCACCTTCAGATGTGAAATCCCACTCTACAAAATCATAGTCTGATTGTGCGCTAAAGAATTTCCAAGATACCAAACCACTTGAGTCAATAAAGTGTTCTACAAAGTTATTTGGCTCAGTGACTGCATTCGAGCTAAACGTTGGTTTTGGTAGATCGTTTAGACCTTCAAAGCTTCGGCCTTGTAGAAGCTCGGTTAAGCTACGCTCTAAAGCTACTTCGAGTTTAGGGTGCGCACCAAAAGATGCAAAAACCCCACCAGTACGTGGGTTCATTAAGGTTACGCACATCACAGGGTACTGACCACCAAGTGAAGCATCTTTTACCAATACAGGAAAACCTTGTTCTTCTAAGCCTTGAATACCCGCAACAATACTTGGATATTTGGCTAAAACCTCTTCTGGTACATCTGGTAGAGCCAATTCACCTTCTAAAATCTCACGTTTGACCGCACGCTCAAAGATTTCCGATAAACATTGCACTTGAGCCTCAGCCAAGGTATTCCCTGCACTCATCCCGTTTGACAAGTATAAATTTTCAATCAAGTTTGATGGGAAATACACTGTTTCACCGTCGGACTGACGGACAAATGGAAGAGAGCAAATACCGCGTGCTATATTTCCTGAATTGGTGTCATATAGATGTGTACCTAATAACTCATCTTCTGGGTTATAAATTTCACGAGTATAGTCATCTAAGATTTCAGTAGGTAACTCGCCTTCTGGGCCGGGTTGGAACCATTTTTCATCTGGGTAATGCACAAAGTCAGCATTGGCAATCTCTTCACCCCAGAACTGGTCGTTATAGAAGAAGTTGCAATTGAGACGTTCAATAAATTCACCCAAAGCCGAAGCTAAGGCACTTTCTTTGGTTGAACCTTTACCATTGGTAAAACACATTGGCGATTGTGCATCACGAATATGTAGAGACCAAACATTCGGCACGATGTTACGCCATGATGCAATTTCAATCTTCATGCCTAAACCAGCCAAAATACCTGACATATTGGCAATGGTTTCTTCTAATGGCAGATCTTTACCCGGAATAAACGTGGTACTGTCTGACGCTAAATTTGGCATAAGTAAAGCTTGTGCATCTGCATCAATGCTTTCTACTTCTTCAATGACAAATTCAGGACCAGTCTGAATCACTTTTTTAACCGTACAGCGGTCAATTGAACGCAAAATACCTTGACGGTCCTTTTCAGAAATATCCGCAGGCAGTTCAACTTGAATTTTGAAAATTTGCTTATAGCGGTTTTCAGGATCAACAATATTATTTTGTGATAAGCGAATATTATCTGTCGGAATGTCTCGCGCCGCACAATACACTTTTACAAAATACGCTGCACATAATGCTGATGACGCTAAAAAGTAGTCGAATGGTCCGGGAGCAGAACCATCACCTTTATAGCGAATAGGTTGGTCGGCAATTACCGTGAAGTCATCAAATTTGGCTTCTTGTCGAAGGTTATCGAGATAATTAACCTTAATTTCCATGTGGGCACCTAAATATTCTTATGTGTCAGTGCAACACATAAAAATGAAAACATAAGCCGAATAATTGTAGGACATTGACTTAAAAATGTGAGGCCAGTACCAATCTAAGCGCTTTTGGGCACGGTACTGACAAGAATGAGCATTATTATAAGGTTATTTTGACTGTTTGATAACTTTTGTCGTGATTTACATCACGATAGGATTCGACACTTTGTGCATTTTGGTCGAATCCAAGCTCAACTGCTGCAACTACAGCCAATTTGTTGTGTTAGTGTGCAGCCGTGAAGAAAAAGGCTTGTCTTTTAAAAAAATCTTCGCTAGTATGCTTTGCGTCTGAACTTGTTGATAAATAACACATTCAGAATATAGGGCCTATAGCTCAGTTGGTTAGAGCAGCGGACTCATAATCCGTTGGTCCACAGTTCAAGTCTGTGTGGGCCCACCATATAAAACAACCCCTTACGTGCATTAATCGTGAGGGTTTTTTTAATGTTAAAAGCTAAGTAAAGTTTGTATAAGCTTTTAAAAGATATGGCAGATAACATATAGATACGTACAAAACTTCAAGTCAGCTTGAGTAAGCCACAATTGGTTAATACGAGAAGTAGGTTATAAAAAAATACATTTAAGAAAAATTTAAAGGCTTAAGTTCTAGATACCCTTAAATAAAGTCACGATTTGTTATACTTAAAAGATATTATTTTATTCATTATAAGCAAATGTTTTTTGATTCATGACTTTTAGAAATACTATATATTTCACACTTTAAAAGCACAAATATTAAGACTCAACCTGCTCAGGCTTTCTTAAGTCCAAATAAAACTCAACAATTGACCAAATAACAATCAAAGCAAACATAGCAACAGCGAATAACACAGCAGTTAAATAAATCATGCTTGAGTTCTCCGTTAGAAAACGAGTTAAGACCAACAGGTTAAAAGTTTTAACCTACGACAAAAGTCTAATAAGAATTTCTGACGGTGCCTAGCCATATTTAGCAAATTTTTAAGAGTATTTTTATCTATGATGATAGCTTTGCTATATAAAATTTAGCCGATTTATTGCTAAAAAGTATCAGTCTTCAATCCCCCTTCTTATTCCGATTTGTAATATATGCACAATTCAGATCAAAGCTCACTTAAATCCTCTTGACTCATGATCCAAACAAGCAGAAATTACACCTTTTTTAAATCACCGTATCACCGACTATGTTGAAAAAATTTATTGGCGAATCCGCATTTAAATTGGCGGGCTGGAAATACCACGTAGAACCTGATGTTTTAGAAAATAAACAAGTGATCGTCGGCTTTGAACACACCTCAATGATGGATGCTGTTCTTTCACTGGCCCTTTGCCAAATTTACGACATTAAAATTCACACGCTGATTAAAAAAGAACTCTTTAAAGGTCCATTTAAACCTGTTCTTGAAGCGATTGGCGGTATTCCTGTAGACCGTAAAGCCAATAAAGACATCGTGACTCAAATGGTTGAGCATTTTGAAGCCAATGAAAAATTTAATTTAGTCATTGCTCCAGAAGCGACACGAGCAGAACGTGGTGAAGCACGAAAACCGATTCGCACAGGCTTTTGGTATATCGCTAAAGCTGCAGGTGTGCCAATTGTATTAATGTATGCCAACTCAAAAACCAAACAAGGCGGTATTTTCGGTAAGATTTACCCAACTGACCTCGATCACGATTTAGCTTTAATTAAGCAGCTCTATAAAGATAAAGTAGGTTTAGACATCGTGATCCCAGAACCTAAAAATAAAGACTAAGTGCCATTCACGTTTTTTTAAGATATACGTACTTAAAGATATAAATGTATCGTGCTCCATGCATTGTACATTTATATCTTCCTTTTATAACAAGATCACCTCGCTCCTTTCAGCCCAATTCTCATCATAAGAAAAATTACAGTACGAGCGTTTAGACATTTCGCATTATTTTCTCAAATTTGGATATTTTTTTTTCAACTACTCAATTCCTGAAATCCAGTACTTTCACACAAAAAAGCCATTATGGTAGAATTTGCTCAATTTGATAGGCATAAGGCCAATCTACAAGGAGCATATTTCGCATGGCGGGTCATTCCAAGTGGGCTAATACTAAGCATCGTAAAGCAAAACAAGATGCGAGCCGCGCTAAAGTATTCACAAAATTTATCCGTGAAATCGTGACAGCTGCACGTTTAGGCGGCGGTGATGTAGCGTCTAACCCACGTTTACGTGCTGTTGTTGAAAAAGCATTAGTTGCAAACATGACACGTGACACCATTAACCGTGCAATCCAACGTGGTGTAGGCGGTGAAGAAAATGCTGATCTAAAAGAAGTCACTTACGAAGGTTATGGCGTTGGTGGTGTTGCTGTCATCATTGAAACAATGACTGACAACTTGAACCGTACTGTTCCTGACGTTCGTCACTGTTTCTCTAAAACTGATGGTAATTTAGGTACTGCAGGTTCAGTGGCTTATATGTTTACCAAACGTGGTGAGATTACTTTTGAAGATGTTTCTTTAGAAGATCAAATTATGGACATCGCTTTAGAAGCGGGTGCTGAAGACATCGAAGTGGACGAAGAAGAAATTCTAGTTATCACTACACCTGAAACTTTCGGTGAAGTTCAGGATGCGCTTGCAGCAGCAGGTTTAAAATCTGATAACGCCGAAGTGGTGATGAACCCTTCAACTAAAGCGTTAATTTCAGATATCGAACAAGCGAAAAAAATCATCAAAATGATTGATATGTTTGAAGATCTTGACGACGTTCAAAACGTGTATACCAACGTTGAATTCACCGATGAAGTGATGGCTGAGTTAGAAGCTCTATAATTTCTTCATTATGAAATAAAAAACGCACCCATCGGTGCGTTTTTTATTGCTAAGCTTTCAAGGGATAATGAGTTTGAATTAAGTGCAGCACTCAAACCTTATTTAACAATCCATTACAGTTAAAGACATTATATTGTTTAATCACGAAGCTCGAGTGTAATGCGACCACATGTTCAATTTTTCCAATACGCTTGAGTAAAATTTCACTGTAATTTTCCATATCTCGTGCCACCACTTCAACCAAGAAATCAGCTGACTGCCCTGTCACTAAAAATGCATTAATCACTTCAGGAATACTTTCTAATTCTTCTAAAAATTTTGCAAAAGTATCCGTATCATGTTTACTGAGTGACACCTGTAAAATTACATGTAGACTAAACCCTAATTTCTGATAATTAATTTCACGCTTTAAACCGCTCATAATATTGTGATCAATCAATTGTTTGATCCGCCGATGAACGGAACTGACCGATAAATTCACCCGCTCTGATAGTTCATTTAAATTGACATCTTCATGGGTCAAAATTTCTAAAATTTGTTTATCAAAACGGTCTAGTTCCATCGGTCTACTCCAGCCATTTTTGAAAACAGTGCTGATGATCCCGATTCATCAAACACCTGTTGTCATTTTCAATGTTATTTTAAATTTTAAAATCAGCATTTATGTGCAAGTTTTCTCATGTATAGCATGATTTATTAAAAATAATAAAGCTCAGATGCATCATATAAATAATAATTTGCATAAATATCTTGATTAAATGAATGTTTTTTCATCACGTTTTGATTTTTTATATTACCAAGTAAGTATTAAGTGGCTTAAAAAAAGCGCGCCATTAGGCGCGCTTTTTTTAAGCAGTATGACGCAAAGTTTCATATAAAGGGCTTATACACCACGCCAATCTACCCGTGCATTCCGTTCTGTTTGGTATATGCGTTGTACATATTGACCTAAAGGCAAATCGCTCAAATAGGCTTTATAAGCTTTGAACTCTTCTGACAAGGTTTCGCCATGCTCTTTTTCCCACGGCGTTCCGACAACCTCTAATAACGGCGCTAACATTGAACACACCGCAATATCGGCTAAACCTAATCGGTCGCCCACAAAATAACGCCCACCTTGTTCAATCAGACGTTGATTTAAATCAACCACAATTTCATCCAGTCGCTCACGTGAAGCCGCAACCTTATCTGTATCTAATTGATAACCCTTAGAAACCAGTGCCTTTATAATCGGTTTTGAATATTTTTCAAACTGACGTAAATAGCCTTTTTCACCAATTAAAATATCAAGTGATTCTTCACTTTCATTTAATACATGTGCCAACCCCCAACGGCGCACATGTTGCCCTAACTCAATGGAGAGTTCATTAATTTCTAAAGCGTCTTCACGCAGTTTGACATCTGGACGGATCAGACTATGTTCGGGATAGGTCGCATCCAAGTAAAAGGCGATTTGAGTTGAATCTGCAACCCAATGATCTTGATCACGTAAAATCGGTAATTTGTTTTGCCCTGTTTTAAGCTGTGCAAATGCACGATGTACACCCGGCATTAAATTATGAGCCACATAATCCAACTCTTTATGATCGAGTAACCAGCGCGCCTTTTCACAAAAATGTGAGAGTGGAAACTGGTAGAGAGTTCGCATAAATGCTCCAAGTTTTTGTTGTAACTGTAGTTTATAAAACCCAGTAATTTTATAGGGATACTTTAGTCACTGTGTTATTGAAACACAATGTCATTTTTGCACCTATTCTGCATCTGTAGTGCAACTCAAGCATTATTCAGACGTGAATTCATCTCTATCTCTGCGCGATTCAATAAGATATACATTCTCCTGCCCATATCACCTGACTTTATTATGGCTTTCATGTAAAATCATCCACAATTTTTTTATAATACTTTGTGAGTTATTTCATGGGTTTTAACTGTGGTATTGTCGGCCTGCCGAACGTTGGTAAATCAACGCTTTTCAACGCATTAACCAAAGCTGCGATTGCTGCTGAAAACTTCCCATTCTGTACAATTGAGCCAAATACTGGGATTGTACCTGTACCTGACCCACGTATGGATAAACTTGCTGAAATTGTAAACCCACAACGTGTTGTCCCAACCACGATGGAATTTGTGGATATCGCAGGTCTCGTTGCTGGTGCATCTAAAGGTGAAGGCCTTGGTAACCAATTCTTAGCCAACATTCGTGAAACGGATGCTATTGCACATGTTGTACGTTGTTTTGAAGACGAGAATGTCATTCACGTAAATGGCAAAATTGATCCACTTGACGATATCGCAACAATCAACACTGAACTTGCACTTGCTGACTTAGAAGCTGTTTCTAAAGCAATTACACGTCTAGCAAAATCTGCAAAAGGTGGCGATAAAGAAGCGATTGCGACCAAAGCTGTTTTAGACAAAATCTTACCTTTACTGGATGAAGGTAAACCTGCGCGTGCAGCTGACCTTGATGAAGATGAACGTAAATTGGTGCGTGGTTATGGCTTCTTAACCCTTAAACCAACCATGTATATTGCCAACGTTGCAGAAGATGGTTTCGAAAATAACCCTCATTTAGAAGCAGTACAAAAATTAGCCGCTGAAGAAAATGCGATTGTGGTTCCACTTTGCAACCAAATCGAAGCAGAAATTTCATTACTTGAAGACGAAGACCGTGCGGAATTCCTTGAAGCTTTAGGCATGGAAGAACCTGGTCTAAACGTAGTTATTCGTGCAGGTTATGGCTTACTCGGCCTTCAAACATACTTCACAGCGGGTGTACAAGAAGTTCGTGCTTGGACAGTGAAAATTGGTGCAACTGCACCTCAAGCTGCTGGTGTGATTCACACTGACTTCGAAAAAGGCTTTATTCGTGCTGAATGTGTTGCCTACAACGACTTCGTTCAATATAACGGTGAAGCTGGCGCTAAAGAAGCTGGTAAATGGCGTTTAGAAGGTAAAACATACATCGTTCAAGATGGCGATGTTTTACACTTCCGTTTTAACGTATAAAACAGCACCCATAAGAAGCCAGCAATTTGCTGGCTTCTTTAATTTTAGGCAAAAGCTCAAGCCAAAAAATAAGCATATTTAAAAACTTAAAACCTACTTAAAAACAAAATTATATCGACACGAATACATGATTTGGTTGCCGAGTCACCACAGTGCAACGACTTAAATCTCTACCGTTCTGCTATAAATTTACTCATAGGCACTAATGCCTATTTTCATAGAACAATAGCAATGAAAAAAATCAGCACAATTCTAACAGCAGGTATCTTTACAATGCTTAGTGCAACTGCGTTTGCATGTCCACAAGGCACCACACTTACAGGTGGTACAGGTGCAAACCATAAAGGTGGTACTTGTGTTTCCATTGCAAAAGATGCAAAACATCAGGAACGTACTGCTACACATGCAGCACAAGTTGCGCAGCATGATGCAAAAGTCGCTCGACACGATGCAAAACAAGCCAGCCAATTGGCTCAGAGCAAAGTGAAACATAATCAAAAATTAGCAAAACATGATGCAGCTCAAGCACAGCATCTTGCAACACAAGCAAAATCAGAAGCTAAAACTTCAACCCATGCTGCCAAAGCTGCAAATACTGACGCAAAAGCAAAAATCGCTGCACAAAAGGTCGCAGCGGAACAACATAAAGCAGCTGTTAAATCCTAAACAGTTGAGAATTAACACATAGCACAAAAAAAGCCGGAATTATCCGGCTTTTTTATTCAAATCATTTATGGGTGAGCAGTTTGTAATGCTTTTGCATCCATCTCTGCGCGCTGTCTTCTTGCTTCTGTCAGCATGCTTTGTTCAAGCTCTTTACGAAAGCCGAGTAGAAACACAAACTCAGCTAGAACAAATAAAGGTCCTATTGCCAAGCCAATGACATCATCCATAAACGCAGGCTTTTTCTTTTCATAATAATGACCGATAAATTGGATGATCCAACCCACCACAAAGATCCCCACACTCCAGATCAACCATGACATGAGGCTCATCTTTGCGATCATCAAGGCTAAGGGATACGTAACCGCAAACACCAAAAGCATAATCAAACCGAAAATTTTATCTAAACTCAGGTAATAAATTACACTGGCAATAATCAACAACAATGCAAGGGTCAGTTCAAAACCTGAAATCATTAGCCCTACTCGTGCTGTTAGGCACATAATCGAAAACACAATAAGCGGAATACCCACAAAATGCGTCAGCACATTTTTTCGATCTAAATGATATGCTGCATACTGGCTTAGCAGTCTTTCAAGTTTGCTCATTAACTTACTCCTTGTTCATTTACTCATTTCACTATATAAAAAATGCATCAATAAAGTTGTCAGCTAATAGACAAGTTGGACCAAAAAATAAGGATATGCTGTGCTGGACGCTCAATATGTGCATCAACTCAATAAAAATGTATGGTATTCAGGCTTAAATCTTTCCTTCCAAGACTTTATCTGCCGTCATGCCTTAACCTTAGCTTTCGAAAAAGACGCACGTGTTTTTTTATCAGGACAGCGTTTTAATGGTATGTATGCGGTCTTAGAAGGCGCAGTTCGCTTAGGCTATATTGATATTCATGGCAAAGAAGCGATTGCCGCCATTGCTGAGCCGATTATGTGGTTTGGCGAAATATCCTTGGTTGACCAATTACCACGTTCTCACGATGCCATCTGTACCAAAAAGTCCACCTTATTACACTTACCGGCTCAAGCAATTCAGCAATTATTACAACAACACCCTGAGTTTTGGTTTCATATTGCCCAGCTCACCAGTCAAAAACTTCGCTATGCCTTTATGGAACTCATAGCCTTACAAACGCAAAGTTTAAGTCAACGTCTCGCACAGCGTCTGCTGTTTATTTTAAATGGATATGGAAATCATTTGGAAATTGAGCAACACACCATACATATCTCGCAGGAACAACTCGCGCAACTGATGAATTGCTCAAGACAATCAGTCAATCAGGAGCTTCAGCAATTGGAAAAAATGCAGGTCCTTCGTGTTGCGTTTAAACAAATTGAAATTTTAGATCTAGCGGAGTTACATCAGATTGCTCATGCACTTCCTGTGCATGATGTCTGACATTTGTGATTTAAATAAGTGCATTTAATTGCACCAGAATGATTCTTTATAGTTATTTTGCTTTTATTTGTAGCACTTCGCTTTATTGAGTTTTGATCAAGACAATAATTTGCAAACATTTACACTGTCAAAACCATTTGTACATGCTGCAACTTCTTGAGTTGATGCTTCTGATTTGTCTTCAGTCGCTGCTTGTGCATTGAGCGCTGTAGTCAAAACAGCCAAAACCGATAACATCATTAATGTTTTTTTCATCTTAATCACCTATTCAACGCCTTTAATTTAATTTACATACTTCATCTTATACGCAGTTATTTTTACACAATTTATCAAATAATGATAATTTTAATTTTTTATCACATTATTCATACTTTGTATTATTAATATTTTAAAGATATTAATTAAAGAGAAAGTCAGACGACTAGCGTTCTATAATGGGGAGTTTTTAACAATAAATTTTTCTCAAAAGATATTTTTACAATTCATTATCAATACTTTATCTATTTAAATTCAAAAAATAACATGCAAATTTAAAACTAAGCTCAACACAAAGACAGCAGTCTGATTTAATTTTTATAAGAAATAGCGATGCTTTTAGGAGGATTTTCCAATCCTCACTTATAGATTTATTCTTGTTTTTTGATATTTTCCAAAAAAAAAGCAGTGAAACTTCACTGCTTTGATCAAGTTAAACGCCTATTTTTTTCGGATCGGTATTTCCGAGTTCAGGGTTTTCAATCGCACCTTTGCATTGATTTTTATCACGCTCATAATCTGCTTGCTTCTGTGCAACAGTCGAACTCTGATCAATACTTTCACGTGCCCAAATTTCCAGACTTGTCAAAGCCTTACGACACAGTGCATATTTCCCTTCAGTCACAGAATCGGTCATTTTGACATTGATCCGCCATTCCGTACTCAATTTACGTGCTGGAACACGGACTTTCTCTTCCATCTGATCGACTTGCTTTGCATAAACAATCGGATCGGCTTCATTGATAAACGCCCAAGCTTTGGCAGCATACTCCGTTGCATCATTGGTTAATTTGGGTGCTGCTTTAATTTCGACTTGAGCTTGTTCAGCTCCATCATTACCACAGGCCTGCAACAACACCGTGCTGCTCAATAATGAAACAATCAGTATCCCACGCATCTTTAACCTCTGCATATCCGGCTCATTTCAGCAAACATATTCGGCAATATGCTAGTGAATTCGCGTACAATACTCAATCATCATTTGACCTGTTGTTCAACTCTTTCAAAGGTGTGTCGTGTCTGAGCACAAACTTCCTACAGTTCAGCCTGCGGGTTTTTGGCAAGGTGCTAAAGATAGTCAAGCCATTATCTTTACCTATCTTCCTGTTTCTTTTGCATTTGGGGTTTCTGCGACTCAATTTGGTTTCACTGCGTGGGAAGCCTTATTTTTATCTTGCTCTATGTATGCAGGTGCCAGTCAGTTTCTCGTCGTTGCTTTACTGGGAAGTGGAACATCCATTTGGATGACTGCACTCACTGTGATTGCTCTCGATATACGCCATTTGCTCTACGGTCCTGCTTTACAAAACCTGATTCAAGACCGACTCAATTTAAAGAAAACGGCAGTTTGGGCTTGGGGTTTAACCGACGAAGTTTTTGCATCAGGTATGATTAAACTGTCGCAACGTCGTCAAGAATGGTCAGAATCTTGGATGTTAGGACTCAGCTTATTTAGTTGGCTGTCATGGGCAACAGGCTCATTTTTAGGCGGTTTATTTGCCGATCAAGTCAGCAACCTTCCACAATTTTTACAAGCCGCACTCGACTTCCTGCTGCCTGCATTGTTTTTAAGCTTTTTACTTGCCGCATTTGAGAAAAAACATACATTTGTGGTCACGGTTACAATTATTGTTTCTGCGATTGCCTGCTACTTTATCGACTTGTCTGCTGCGATTTTTATCGGTATTTCTTCTGGTATTTTTGCCGGTTTATTCAAACATTATGTCTTAAAAAAACCTGATCCTGAACATATGGGTGAAGCATCATGAATCTAGAAATTATCTTGGTCGGGATTTTGGTCGGGATTGCGAATTTTGCATCACGGTTTGGGCCATTCTTTGTAATTCAGAAATTTCAGCAAGGTTCACAGCAGCGTGGTTCTTTATGGCTCAAAATCGCTTTGGGCTCGATTGGTATTGCCGCAATTAGTTCAATGTTGGTGGTTGCAACCTTACCGCCGCTGCTTGAAACTCCAAATAAAAGCTTTGCCATGTTAGTTGGATTTGCTGTGCTTGCAGGCTTGTATTTCAAGTTTAAAAAAATTGTCCCTGCTACACTGACTGCGGCACTGACTTACGGCTTAGTCTATACCTATATACCTTTTCATCTCTAAAGCTGAGTCAGCGACAATCCAAATAAAAACCTCAAGCACAAGCTTCTTCAGCCTGTGCCTTTTAATTAGCAATATTTATGAGATAGTCAACGCATAACATAAAAATCTAGCGAAACCCCATAGATGGCAAAGTACCATTGTATTCAAGGCAAAATTTATATTCATTCTAGACAACCATCTGAATTAAGCTGGGGACTGCAAAAACCCATCGAAAGTACATATTTTCAATGCTTCATTCAAAGCCAGCTGTTCAGTGGTAATTTCTGCGCTGTACATTACCAACCTGCAGATCAGATCCGCGCCATTTATATAGAGAAAAATCAGCAAAAGACGATTGTGGGCTTATATAACTACACACAGCAGATTCTGCACTTACATCCACGCCGCCTGATGTTTTCACACATATCGATGCCCCGCCTGTTCAGCAATTTTCTGCAGCTGGCGGGTTTTTTATTGATTTTTCTATTGTGCATTTTTAGCCTCAGTTCATGGCTCAATTCATCATTTCACATTCTATCGGTAGTTGCAGACGCACTCTATTTCACTGCCATTTTAATTGGCTTAATATTGATTTTATGCATATGTGTCGCACCACTGCTCGGATTGCTGTACTAGCCCAATTTCCGCCAAACATCTATACAGCTTTGTGCGCTTCAATGTGCAAATTTGGATATTGAGCCATTACCTGCATCTGTAAAAAATGTAGGCATATTTAAAGTGAATTTAACTAAAAACAACTAATTACCACTTTTTAAAGATTTTAACAGATAAATAATTACACGAACGCTCCCCCATAAAGATATAAAAAAAATTGTTGGACAATATCATTTATTTATGTGAACACTCTCTTATCTCTCGAACAAGTTCTGCTATGCTTAAATTCCCATAAAATCAAGCATGGATGATTTACATGAGCGTCACTATTGGTACTCCACTTCAGTCTTCAGCGTATAAAGTCTTACTGTTAGGTTCTGGTGAACTCGGTAAAGAAGTTGTGATTTCATTGCAACGTTTGGGTGTAGAAGTTCATGCTGCCGATCGTTATGACCATGCTCCTGCCATGCAAGTTGCACATTTTTCTCATACTTTAAATATGGCAGATCCTGAGGCACTTAAAGCCTTAATTTCTCAAGTTAAGCCTCATTTGATTGTCCCTGAAATTGAAGCCATTGCGACTCAAGTTTTGGTCGAGATTGAAGAACAAAATATCGCAACAGTAATTCCATCAGCAAAAGCTGTAAACCTGACGATGAACCGTGAAGGGATTCGCCGTCTAGCTGCCGAAGAGCTTGGACTCCCAACTTCAGCCTACCGATTTGCCAATACCCTTGAAGCGTTCCGTGCTGCATGCGATGACATTGGCTATCCAAATTTTGTTAAGCCTGTCATGTCGTCTTCGGGTAAAGGACAGTCACGTGTAAAAAGCTTTGATGAAGTCGATGCTGCTTGGGAATATGCACAAACAGGTGGACGTGTAAATCAAGGCACCGTGATCGTGGAATCACAAATTGACTTTGACTTTGAAATCACCCTGCTGACTGTTCGTGCTAAAAATGCAGAAACAGGTGAAATTGAAACATCATTTTGCGACCCGATTGGCCACCGCCAAGACGCTGGTGACTATGTAGAAAGTTGGCAGCCACAAATCATGACTGCTCTTGCTTTAGAGGAAGCCAAGCGTATTGCCAATAAAGTAACCATTGCATTAGGTGGATGTGGCATTTTTGGGGTGGAACTGTTTGTCAAAGGCGATAAAGTATGGTTTAGTGAGGTATCACCTCGTCCACACGATACAGGCCTTGTCACTCTTGCATCGCAATTCCAAAGCGAATTCGAACTGCATGCACGTGCCATTCTTGGTCTGCCTGTGAATACTGCTCGACACAGTACTGCTGCAAGCGCAGTCATCTATGCAGGCGTGGATGATACCAATTTATCATTTACTGGCTTAAATCTTGCTTTGGCTAATCCAGACACCGATTTACGCCTCTTTGGTAAACCAGAAGGCTTTAAACGTCGCCGTATGGGTGTAGCAACAGCACGCGCTGAAACCACAGATCACGCGCGTGAACTTGCTCAACATGCTGCACAACAAGTCAGTGTTCAACAAAACTAAGTTTGTAACACCTTAACGGACCACTGTTCATGATCAATACGCTTCCTCTGCTGAATTACATTAAAAGTAACCACGACATTCAGGCGATTAACCAATGGCGCTCAGATGTTGAAAATCAGCTACAGGAATGCTTTGAAAATGGACAGTCGATTCGTGATGTGATTTTGGCGCGATCAAACCTGATCGATGAAGCCTTAAAGTTCTTATGGACACATGCTGAACTCGACCAAACTGATCTCGGTTTATTTGCTGTCGGTGGCTATGGTCGCCGCGAAATGCTGCCTTACTCCGACGTCGATATCATGATTTTGTCTGAAGATGAAATCAGCCCAGAACAAGAAAAACTCATATCCAGCTTTATTTCCACACTTTGGGATGTCGGTAATTTCAAGCCGGGCATCAGTGTACGTACTATTAACGATTGTGTTGCTCAAGCTACCAATGATTTAACCGTGGCAACAGCGCTGATCGAAGCACGTTTGATTGTGGGCAATGAACACCTAGCCAAATGGCCACGCCGTATCGTGTCGCAGACATGGACGGATAAAACCTTCTATGATGCAAAAATGCAAGAGCAAGCCAAACGCTATGCTCAACATAACAATACTGAAAGCAACTTAGAACCCGATATTAAAAATGCTCCCGGTGGTATCCGTGATATCAACCAAATCGGTTGGATTGCTAAGCGTCATTTCCGTGTCAATCGCATCTATGACCTAGTACATTTAGGTTTTATTTCAGAGTTTGAACTGGGTGTTCTTGAAGAAACAGAAAGCTTTCTTTGGGAAATTCGTCATCATTTACATCGCTTAACCAAGCGTGACGAAAACCGCTTACTGTTTGATTATCAACGTGACATTGCCGCTAAATTTGGCTATCAGCGTGAAGAAGGCAAATCACCGAATTATCCAATCGAACAGTTCATGAAACGTTACTACCGTAGCGCTCAGCAAGTGACGACGTTAAATGAAATGCTCTTGGCTTATTTCAATGAGTCTGTCATCACGCCACGCTTGCCTGAGTATGAACGTAAGATTGAAGAGATCAATGCCAATTTCAAATTAGTTGATGGCAAATTGGCGGTGCAGCATCATAAAATTTTCTCTGAAAATCCAAGTGCTATTTTAGAAATTTTCTACCTCTTGGCGAATCGTCCAGAAATTGAAGGCATTCGTGCCCGAACTTTACGTTTATTGTCACTTGCGGCAAAACGTATTGATCAAAACTTCCGTGACAATCCTGCACATCAAGCCTTATTTATGGCAATCATTCGCTCACCCTACCGTTTATATGACACCATGGTGGCGATGAAACGGTATGGTGTGCTCGGCAACTATATTCCTGCCTTTGGGCAAATCATGGGACTCATGCAATACGACTTGTTCCATATTTATACTGTCGATGCCCATACCCTATTATTATTACGTAATTTAAACCGTTTTAAAGAGCCTGAATTTGCCAAGGACTTCCCTGTCGTTAGCTCCGTATTCCAACGACTGGCGCGCCGTGACATTGTATATTTAGCGGCAATTTTCCATGATATCGCCAAAGGTCGAGGTGGTGACCATAGTGAACTTGGTGCAGCGGATGCAATTGATTTCTGCCGTACCCATGGGTTTACTGAACGTGAATGCAACCTTGTCGCATGGTTGATTCAAAACCATCTATTGATGTCTGTCACTTCTCAGAAAAAAGACATTTCCGATCCAGATGTGGTGAAAGAATTTGCTGAGAAAATGGGCGATATGGAGCATCTCGACTATCTCTACACCTTGACGGTTGCAGATATTAACGCAACCAATCCGACGCTTTGGAATACATGGCGTGCATCACTTATGCGTCAACTATATACACAAGCGCGTGATGTGATTCGTTCAGGTTTGGGTCGTCCAGTAGACTATCCAATGCTGATTGAAGATACCAAATTTGCGGCCAGTGAACTGTTAGTCAACGATTTTGCGCTCTACGATGTAGAAACCGTTTGGCAAGAACTCGGTGATGAATATTTCCTGAAAGAATCTGCCGATGAAATCGCATGGCATACGCGCGCCATTTTAAAACATGGCAATAATGCAGAACCATTGGTGATGATGCGAGCACATCGCAAATTTGCACAAGATGCGGTACAGATCTTTATTTACACTCAAGATCAACCTAACTTGTTTGCGACCACAGTGGCTATTTTGGACAGAATGAATCTAGATGTTCAGGATGCTCGAATTATCACTGCATCCACTGCATTTAGTTTGGACACTTATGTTGTACTTGACCGTTTTGGCACCTTATTAACAGATCCTGAACGTGAGCAAACTGTTATTGAAGCGCTCAAAAAAGCCTTAAGCCAATCTGATAAGTATCCAGGCCTGATGCAACGTCGTATCCCACGTCAACTGCGTCATTTTGATATTGAAAATACCGTGAGTATTTCTTTCAATGAAGCACTTCAACAAAATATGGTTGAAATTGCGACACTTGACCATCCGGGCTTACTTGCTAAAGTTGGTGGTTTATTTATGATGCAAGGTCTAGATATTCACTCTGCGAAAATTGCAACGCTCGGTGAACGTGCTGAAGATATTTTCTATGTCACTAAAAAAGATGGCTCACCTATGAGTGATTCAGAAGCGGAAACGTTTGCTGCACAGTTAAAGTCAGCACTCGATGAAGCATCGAATCAGGTTTGTAGTCATCATTAACTTAAATTGATCGGTATCCATTCCATGAACTCCAGTTTGTCATTATTGCACCCTTATCCATTTGAAAAGCTAAATAAGCTATTTCAGGATGTGAAACCCGCAGAGTTGCCTTTGATTCCCCTATCGATTGGTGAGCCAAAGCATCCTGCACCGGAGTTTGTGAAACAGGCTATTATTGATAATTTTCAACACTTATCAACTTACCCAAATAGCAAGGGTTTACCTGAGCTTCGCACAAGTATTGCAAATTGGTTAACCCGTCGCTTTAAACTCAATAGCATCAGTGCAGACACCAACGTCCTGCCTGTATCAGGTACACGTGAAGCGATCTTCTCGTTTGTACAAGCTTTGGTTAAACGTGAAGATGCCCCTTATGTGGTGATGCCAAATCCGTTTTACCAAATCTATGAAGGCGCAACTTTACTTGCGGGTGCAGAGCCTTACTTCATCAACTGTACAGAAGAAAATAACTACCTTGGCGACTTTGACGCTGTACCAGCTGAAGTTTGGGAAAAAACCGCTTTACTGTTTGTCTGCACACCGGGTAATCCTACAGGTGCGGTACTTTCTAAAGAACAGTTTAAAAAACTGATTGCTCTGTCTGACCAATATAATTTTGTGATTGCATCTGATGAATGCTACTCAGAGCTTTGGTCTGATGAAGCGCCTGTTGGTCTGCTTGAAGTTTGTGCTGAAATAGGCCGTGATGACTATAAAAACTGCGTGGTATTCCACTCACTGTCTAAGCGCTCTAACTTACCGGGTATGCGTTCTGGCTTTGTTGCAGGTGATGCTGCGCTTTTAAAACCTTATTTACAATACCGTACTTATCATGGAGCTGCGATGCCTGTTCAACACCAGTTGGCTTCAATTGCAGCTTGGGATGACGAAGCACACGTCGAAGAAAACCGCGTACAGTACCGTGCAAAATTTGAATTATTCCAACGCGAACTGGGTCACCTACTACCATTACAAAAACCTGATGCTGGGTTTTACTACTGGTTAAAAGTCGATAATGATGAAAGCTTTGCCAAAATGCTCTTGGAAAAAGCACACGTTAAAGTGCTTCCAGGCCGTTACTTATCGCGTGATACAGCACAAGGTAATCCGGGTGAAAACCATGTCCGTTTAGCCCTTGTTGCCGATATTGCCCAATGTGAAGAAGTGATTCGTCGCTTAAAAACAGTACTTTAATTGATTTAAAGCGTTTTGCTTAAAACAAAAAATGCCCCAAATTTGGGGCATTTTTATTTGAGTCATTTCTTAACAATCATTCAGCGCTAATCATCTAGCAATAATTACTTAGAAACAAGCATTGAGAAATCACTGAAAACCATTAGAAATCAAATGTAGCACTCAATTTAAATGTTCGAGGTTCGCTGAGTGACAAATACGTATAATCGTTCACCGAGGCTGAAGCCCAATAGTTTTTATCTAAAACATTGGTCACACTAAAATTCAAACTGGTGGGTATATTCTTGATTTGCGTTTTATAGTTTGCACCCAAATCTATACGTGTCCAATCTTTAAGTTTCAATGTGTTGGCATTGTTTGCATAAGTTGAACCCGTATATACAACACGCCCATTTACACTGACATCTTGCTCAATCGGTAGTTTCCAATCCGCTTCGACATTGGCTTGGAACTCCGGCACACCGATCACACGATGTCCATCAAATAAACCTTGGTATGTGTCTTTTTGTTCGGTATCAATCCAAGTTACGCCGCCCAATATTTTGATTGAATCTGTTAATTGACCATAGGCATTAAATTCAAGCCCTTGGTGAATATTCGTCGCCTGACTGATTTGTGCAGCCCCTGAGCTATTCACTGAGGCTTTTTGGCGATCTGTATAGAAATAATTCAATGTTCCGCCAATCAAGCCATTTTCATATTTCACGCCCAGTTCTTTTTGTTTCGAGACAAATGGATCGGCAATAAAGTTATTACCTTCACTATCCAAAATCGCTTCGCCTTGAACCAAAGCTTCGATGTAATTGGCATACATAGACCATTCAGGCGTTAATTTATAACTCACGCCTAATGCCGGAGTAAGCTGATTTTTATTAATATTGTATTTATAGGTTCCGTAAGAATATACGTCTTGATCAACTTCCTGATAACGCGCACCAAGCATGAGGGTCAAACGATCATCTAACATCGAAATATTGTCGCCCAAGGCAAAACTTTTCAAGGTACTGACACCTGCTTTTGGATAAGTCCCTTCTACCCCCAACCATTTGTCAATGTTTGAATCTTCGGTGTAAATTGGATCATAAAAATTATCATTCAAACTGGTGGCATAACCATAGCTATAGCGTTTATCTGCACGATATAAAGAACCAGAAGCGACCACTTGATGTTTTAAAACACCTGTTTCAAATTTAGTTTTGACACCCAGTTCTGCTGAGTGATTACGATCTTTACGTGGAATCATCGATGCAGAAAGTTTTGCCGTTCCTGCTGCAGTATCACTTAATTGTTGACTTGAGTAAACACCGGCTTCTTCTGATTTGCGAAAACCATATGCTGCATAGGCTGTCGTTGCATCGGTTAAGTCATATTCAGCGCGTACACTTCCGAATAAATCTTCTTCGTTTGAATAAGTCCATGCTTGACCATGATAATTAGCATACTGAGCAGCACTCGGAAGCTGTGTAACCGCATTGGTTAAACGTAAACTTGGTCGATTTTCTGAAAGGCGGTTATTGTTATATCCCAAATCACCAGATAGGCGGAGACGCTCTCCTTTGTAGTCCGCAGCAATCAAAGCCAATCCAAGTGTTTTCTTTTCTTGATCAATCTCGGTTCCGCCATCATGGTAAGCGGTATTGACCCGCACCCCAAATTGATCATCTGTCCCAAAGCGACGTGATACATCCGATGCCACATAGGCACCATTGAAGTTTGTCCCCACCGTCACACGTGTTAAGGGATCATTACTGGCTCGTTTCGGAAGCAAGTTAATTGAACCACCAATTCCTGTTCCTCCCGGGATTGCACCATTTAAAAATGCCGAAGCACCTTTGAAGACTTCTATCCGCTCAAACAGTTCTGTTGGAATATATTGGCGCGGCAATATGCCATACAAGCCGTTATATGCCGTATCATCTGATGCCAGTGCAAAACCACGAATAAAATAGGCTTCTTGAAAGTTCCCATAACCTTTGGCGGTACGCACACCAGCATCTGCTTGTAGCACATCCCCAACGCTTTTCGCTTGGCGGTCTTGAATATATTGCTGGGTATAACTGGTGATATTAAATGGTGTTTCTAAATTTTTCTGATTACCGAAAATGCCCACTTTACCACCTGTCGCGACTTGCCCCCCTGCATAAGGCTTCATCAAGCCATTTGCAGAAGCATCCGCACTCACGACCACATTAATGGCTTCTAGCGTTTGAACTTCAGTACTATCGATATTGGCAGCGGGATGTTCCGTTTCAGCGACTTCATTCGCATAAACATATGTGAACCCTTGTGTAGCACACGCCATCATCACACAGAGCTGCTTCATTTTTAACATTGGGAGAGTAATCCTAGAAAATACGCACACATAATAAATAATAATGATTAGCATTTATTCTTTCATTTCATCTTTTACGATGCTTTTTATTTATTACTTTTTATTTTTTAATTGTAATTTTTTATTAAGCTCAACTTAACGAATTACACTCACCTGATTGCCGAAGAGCGATTTCATTCATCAAATACACAAGGATTAAGTAATTTAATTGCCACTCATGAAACTAATCTCCAAACTTCATCTATCAGATGGAAACCCGAAAATTACAGATCATTCGGGGAGCTTAGAACGATAATTAACATGTGCCTTCTGCTATAGGCTTATTGAGGTGGATCAATAGCAAATTCATGCTCAACGGTATAACTGAGATTTTTATCAACCATCGGAATAGGTTCAAGTCGCGCAACCAATAGGGATTTTTGTACTTTTTGATCAAAGCTTTTAGAGCCTGAACTTGCGATGAGTTTTGAACTACCAATGTAGCCTGTTGCAGCAATCACGGTGAGCTGTAGTTTGACAGGATGCTTATACGCTTTCTTCTCAGACGTAGACAGCACATATTGCGGTGCATTTACCCAAGAGACTTCATAGATTTTCGGTTTTACATGTGGATCAATTACATCAGCAACACGTGTAGGTTGATATTCTTCAACAGGTGTTTTTAATAATTTCAATAATGTGTTGACCCGAGCATCTGTCGTGCGGTCTAGATTGCTGGCATCAACAGACGTTTTTGCAGATTCAGAAGCGTTCAAATTGCTATCTGCCCACGCTGTACTCAAACAAACGGGTAAAAAAACCGTTAAAACACAAATTCGACGTTTAACCATCTGCTTAAACAATGTTATGACCTTCAAATAAAGAGCCGTCAGTATAAAACATCCAAAAAAAATAAAGACGCTTTCGCGCCTTTATATCAACCTCAGTTCCGCCAATAATTCACTTTATTTTGACTGAGCCAAAGCTTTTTCAATGTCTTCATTCAATGTTTCAGGCTTGGTCGTGGGTGCATAGCGGTTCAAGACCTGACCATTTTTCCCAATTAAAAACTTCGTAAAATTCCACTTAATGCCATTTCCCAATACACCTTTCGAGTTATTGGTTAAGTAACGGAAAATCACATGTGCTTCAGGGCCTTTTACATTCACTTTGGCAAACATCGGGAAAGATACGCCATAGTTTTTTTGACAAAACGCGCCAATTTGATCATTCGAACCCGGATCTTGTCCGCCAAATTGGTTGCATGGAAAGCCTAAAACTTCCAAACCTTGATCTTTATATTGTTCGTAAATTTTTTCCAAACCTGCAAATTGAGGAGTAAACCCACATTTGCTGGCGGTATTTACAATTAATAAAACCTTACCTTCATAATCTGCAAAGGATTTATTACTTCCGTCCAGTAATTCTGCTTCAAACTGGTGAATGGTGGTCATGGATAAGTTTCCTCATCATTTTTTTCTTTTGTTTCTAATTCTAAGGATGCCGAATTAATACAATAACGTAATCCAGTCGGCTGTGGGCCATCAGCAAAAACATGCCCTAAATGTGCGTCACAATGATGACAAACAATTTCTGTTCTGACCATACCGTGTGTCGTATCTACATTTTCTTCTACCGCAGCAGGTTCAATTGGCTTATAAAAGCTCGGCCAACCACAACCGCTATCGTATTTTGTTTCAGAAGAAAAAAGCGGTTCTCCGCAACAACGACATACATACGTGCCAGCTTGTTTCGTATTCCAATATTTTCCAGTGAAAGCTTGCTCCGTGCCTTTCTGACGCGTTATGCGAAACTCTTCTGGCGACAATTCTCTTTGCCATTCTCTTTCTGTTTTATTGAGTTTTCCCATGATGACGTCCCTTTATATCGTGGTATTTAAAATAGGATAATCCTATATTTACGTCATTCATTCTTAAATTTCTAGTCTTTATTCAACAATTTACAAAATCTATATAATGACCAAAAAAGCAAAAGGTAAGCAAATATAAAATCATGGTAAGCAAAATACCAAATTAAATGCTTTTTTGTGAGCAACTTTAGTGATAATCTTAGCCCTACTCTTGCTCAGGATTAAAAAATGTCGCAGAAAAAGAGCGTAATTTTTAAAAATCTGCTGCCCGTGATCAAACAATATCAACAGGCAGGGTTTACGCATGAAAAAATAGTTGTTTTACTCAGAGACGAACATCATCTCGATTTAGTAACGACCGAGACATTTAAAAGCTATTTATACCGTTATGCAAAAGTGACCTCCACTCTTTCCGAGAATATAAAAATGCCGAATACGTTTAACACCCCACGCGAAATTAAGAAATCGTCTAAGCTCGAGCATGTTTGCTACGACATTCGCGGACCAGTGTTACGAGCGGCCAATGAGATGGAAGAGGCAGGCCATAAAATTATTAAATTAAATATTGGTAACCCTGCTCCTTTTGGTTTTGAAGCGCCTCAAGAAATTATTAATGACGTGGCACTAAACCTGCCAAATGCAATTGGTTATACCGACTCAAAAGGCATCTTCCCTGCGCGTAAAGCGATTTGTCAGTATTATCAACAAAAAGGTATCTTAAACATGCACGTCAATGACGTGTATGTTGGTAATGGCGTATCTGAACTGATCGTGATGGCAATGCAAGGCTTGCTCGACGATGGCGACGAAATGCTGGTGCCTATGCCAGATTATCCGCTGTGGACAGCAGCAGTTAACCTTTCTGGCGGTACAGCTATTCACTATAAATGTGATGAAGAAAATTTCTGGTATCCAGATATTGCCGACATGGAAAGTAAAATCACCCCAAATACCCGCGGTATCGTGGTGATTAACCCGAACAACCCAACAGGTGCGGTTTACCCGCGTCATGTGCTTGAGCAAATTGTGGCTCTTGCAAAGAAATACGATTTAATTTTGTTTGCTGATGAAATTTACGACAAGATCGTTTATGACGGTATTGAGCATGTCTCTGTTGCTTCATTGGCAGGTGATCAGCTGTGTATTTCTTTCAATGGCTTATCTAAAGCATATCGAATTGCCGGTTACCGTTCAGGCTGGATGGCAATTACAGGCGATAAATCACGTGCGCTAGACTACATTGAAGGTTTAGACATGTTGGCTTCGATGCGTCTATGTGCCAACCACCAAGCGCAATATGCGATTCAAACAGCTTTAGGCGGTTATCAATCAATTAATGATCTCATCCGTCCGGGCGGTCGTTTATATGAACAACGTAACATTGCTTGGGAAATGTTGAATGATATTCCGGGTGTATCTTGTGTGAAACCAGAGGGTGCTATGTACTGCTTCCCTAAACTGGACCCTGAAATTTACCCAATTCAAGACGATGAGAAATTCATGTTGGATTTCCTTCGTGCTGAAAAAGTACTTTTGGTTCAAGGTACGGGCTTTAACTGGCCAACACCTGATCATTTCCGTGTGGTGTTCTTACCTGCTGAAAATGAACTACGTGAAGCACTCACTCGTTTAGGTCGTTTCTTGGCGAAAATGCGTTAATTCATAAGTGCTTTAAAAATAAAAAAACCGTACGTGCTGTACGGTTTTTTTATTACTGTATGCTTAAATTTGACTTCTTACTGTACTCACACCACAGCTATCTTTTTGAATCGTTAAGTTTTTAATAATTTATTTTGAGCTTAGACCTTAGTCAAAACTTTAAGATCTGTTGATTTTTCTACAGCATATTCATGTTATTTTTTAACCAATCATAAAAATACATGAGTACAGGATGTTCTCAAACAAAATTAAACTGAGCCTATTTCTCTGTCTAAGCATGTGCCTAGGCATCGGGATCTTACGTTTTTCCTATACCGCACTCCTCCCTTCAACCCGTGAAGCCTTTGGTTGGAGCCCAAGTTTTGCCAGCATCTTAGGCAGCGCCAATTTGCTCGGCTACTTAATCGGCGCATTTTGGGCCATGAAATTACCCCAAAATAAAAGTATGGTGAGCTACATCCAACTTGCAGCTATTGCAGGAACACTCAGTTTACTCAGTTGTGCATTTTCAGGTTTTTCAGAACTTTGGTATAGCACTTGGCGCGTTATTTCAGGGATCAGCGGCGGCTTACTAATGATCCTCTCCCCAAGTGTTGTGGCCCAATGTTCACAGCTTCAAGACCGCTTTAAAATCAACTTTATTGGTTTTAGCGGCATTGGCTTGGGGGTCCTAATGGCAACGCTATTTTTGCCTTACATCCAACAAATGTCGACAAAGTGGGCTTGGTTGATTTTATTTTCTTTTTCAAGCCTGATTTGTATTTTACTCAGCGTACTTTTGAAGAGTTTTAAAACACAGCTCACATCATTCACCACGATTTCAGCTGCAGAACATAAAGTTGATGGAATTTTCTATTGTCTCTTAATCGTGTATAGCACCAGTGCTTTTGCTTACGTGCCCCATTCATTATTTTGGATTGACTATTTAACTCACACCCTACACCTAAGCCCGATCGGGATCAATTTCAATTGGATTTTATATGGTCTGGGGAGTGCTTTAGGGGCATTTGCTGCTTACTGCCTAGCACAAAAACTGGGAAATATCAGCGCTCTTAAAATTTTATATAGCTGCTATGTCTTGGCGATTTTTATAGCAATTATTAATATCCATCCACTTTTTACTTTTTTGTCTTCTTTTGCGACAGGCTTGCTCAATCCAGCAGTGGTTTTTCTCACCTCTTATACCATTTTGCAAATCTATGGTAGCGCCTATAAAAAGCTATGGAGTATTGCAACCCTGTGCTTTGCATCTATTCAATTGATCGGTGGTTTAAGCTTTAGTTTTTTACAGCGAATCGGTGTTGATTATTCACAGCAATTTATTTTGGCCGCATGCGTACTTTGCATTGGAACACTACAACTCTTTTGGTTTACTCGCACAGCAAAATTGAGCAAAAATACCGTCTAGGTCGATCACAAGACATTCAACTGCATCATCATTCACACATACAAAAGTCATGCATACAAAGAAAAGACCTATATAAATAGGTCTTTTCATTTTAATAAAGAGTGAATGGGCTAAGCTTTTTTCAGCTTTTTCTTTAATTTTTTCAGAGCAGAATTATGCTTTGAAATTTTGTTCAACCTCGCTTTAATTTCCTTTTTAAGTGATTTGGTTTTCTTAGACAAATTCATCTCCTTCTCGTCTACGTATAAATCTTAAATTTAGTTCAATGAGTAAATCGTTCGGACAAATGAACTTTGACTCACAAAGTCTTTAGTCGATTAATGATGTTGTTGACGCTGATTTCGTTGATGCGGCTGTTGTTTCTGTTTCTTTTGGTCTTGTTGCTGTTGCTGTTGCTGTTGCTGTTGCTGTTGCTGTTGCTGTTGCTGTTGCTGTTGCTGTTGCTGTTGCTGATCATTTTGCTGCTGTTGTTGATCAGATTGTTGGTTTTGTTGATGCTGTTTACGAGACATTTCATTTCTCCTTATCATCATAAGTATCACAATGTACTGTTACTAGATGTACATCTACTAAAGGACAACAACCAATGTACCGCTAATTTTCATGGAACCAACCCGATAAATGTTTCGAATTACGTCATTGTAAAATTTATGGAGAATAATTAATTTGAAATCAATCCCCCTCTATTTTCTGCATTACCTAAGTTCACTCGAATAGTGCGGTTTTAAACTTTTAGTAACATGACAAGCATGCCAGACCATCTGATTGATTGCGTGAAGTCACCTTTTGATTGCTGTTTTTTGAATGGTATTGAGAAGCTATGATTCTGTGTTTTTAATGTTTAGTCCTAAAAAAGGACTGAATGATTCAATCCTTTTTACCTAGCCTTTTATGCATCTAGCTTTTTTACACCTAGATTAGCAAATAAAGTTAGTCCATATGCTCAATGATGGCTTGTCCAAACTCCGAACAACGCAAGAGTTTTGCACCTTGCATGAGTCGTTCAAAATCATAGGTCACTGTTTTGGCTTCAATCGCCCCCGCAATACCTTTAATAATTAGATCTGCCGCTTCAGTCCAGCCCATATTTCGCAGCATCATTTCTGCAGACAGAATAATAGACCCAGGGTTTACTTTGTCTTGACCCGCATATTTAGGTGCAGTGCCATGTGTCGCTTCATAAACTTGTACCGCGCCACCAATATTGGCACCCGGTGCAATACCAATACCGCCAACTTCAGCCGCCAAGGCATCCGAAATATAGTCACCGTTTAAATTCAGGGTAGCAATAACTGAATAATCGGTCGGACGCATGAGAATTTGTTGTAAAAAAGCGTCTGCGATCGCATCTTTAATCACGATCTCTTTACCCGTTTTCGGATTTTTTATTTTGACCCAAGGACCGCCATCCAAGAATTCACCACCAAAGCGCTCAACTGCGACTTCATAGCCCCACTCTTTAAACGCTCCTTCGGTATATTTCATGATATTACCTTTGTGCACCAAAGTGACATTCGGCTTATCGTTATCAATGGCGAATTGAATGGCCTTACGCACCAAACGCTGAGAACCCTCTTTAGATACAGGCTTAATCCCGATACCGCAATTTTCCTCAAAGCGAATCTTGGTGACGCCCATTTCCTCTTTAAGAAATTTGATCATTTTCTTGGCTTCAGGCGAATCTGCTTTCCATTCGATCCCTGCGTAAATATCTTCTGAGTTCTCTCGGAAGATCACCATGTCTGTACGTTCAGGATGCTGAACAGGTGAAGGAACACCCTTAAACCAACGTACTGGGCGCACACAGACGTAGAGATCTAATTCTTGACGTAGTGCAACATTTAGCGAACGAATGCCACCACCGACAGGCGTCGTTAACGGCCCTTTAATTGAAACTACAAATTCGCGTAAAGCCTCAAAGGTTTCTTCGGGCATATAGGTACCATAAATTTTATTGGCTTTTTCACCACAATAAACTTCCATCCATTCTATGGCACGTTTTCCACCATAAGCTTTTTGTACTGCGGCATTCACCACAGTTTTCATCACGGGCGTGATATCAACACCAATACCATCGCCTTCAATAAATGGAATAATTGGATTATTGGGAACATTGAATGATAAGTCTGAATTTACTGTAATTTTTGTCCCATCCACTGGAACGACGATCTTCTGATAACCCATTTTTATGATCCTCCCTGAGAAGCGAGTGAAAAAATAATTGCTGTTTGATAAGACTTTTAATTGCGCTTCACGCATAATACTCTAAAGCAAATCTACCTTTTTTGAGATTTAGATGGGAAATAGCTGCATTTCCCTATTGAATAAATCTTAACCAATTTGAATTATTGTATTTAATAGAAGTTATTTCCTATGAAAATCGTCATCTTAAACAAGCCATATGACGTGCTCTCCCAATTCCGTAAAGACGAAGCGCATATGACCATATCTGACTTCGTGGACGATCCTAGTCTACGTATTGCAGGACGTTTAGATATGGACTCTGAAGGTTTGGTATTTTTAACCGATCATGGTGGTTTAAATCAGTACATTACCAACCCTGAAAATAAAAAGTTTAAAACCTACTTAGTGCAAGTCGATGGTGACATCACAGAAGAAGCACTCGAGCAATTACGTAACGGCATTGAACTGAAAGATGGTATGACTTTGCCAGCCAAAGCCATTAAAGTGCAACAGCCAGAATGGTTATGGGATCGTGATCCTCCTGTACGTTTCCGTGCAAACATTCCAACCTCTTGGGTTGAAATCCAAATTTGCGAAGGCCGTAACCGCCAAGTTCGTCGTATGACTTCAGCAGTAGGTTTCCCGACTTTACGTTTAATTCGTACACGTATTGGTGCCATCGATTTAGTTCAATTGGGTTTAGAACCAGGTGAAACCAAAGAAATTGAACCTTTACTTTACCCCGACTTTCAAAACGTACCTGCAGAAGAACCTTACCGTTCGCGCTCTTATGTGAAAAAACCAGGCGGTACAGGTGGTAAGCCAATGGTTCGTAAGAATAAAGATGGCTCAGTGAAAAAGTCAGGTACAAAACGTATCTGGCAAATGGATGAGAGCGAAAAACCAAAACGCCGTACCAATGGCACAACTCGTCCGAATACTAAAGCCCCTCGTGGCCGCGGTCGTAACGGACGTTGATAAAAAGCTTCAAAAATGGCCTACAATCTACGTAGGCCTTTACATTTTTTTATAAACCTAACAATTATTTAAGATTATTTTCATATTTCGACACTATAATAAGTTATAACAATATAAACGTTGATTATTTGAACTTCAAAAATGAGCAGCACATCTACACACAATAGAAGCAAAGTATTAATTATTCATGACAACCGAATTGGACATTTAAATCCTGCTCTCGCTGTTAGTGAAATGATTGAGAAGCGCTTTTATCTACAATCTGAGCAGTTTGCAATTCCTACTTTACCTAAGCGTACAGTGAGCGTTTTTAAGAAACTGTCTCATTTCCCGAATTTATTTCGCACACTCGGGCGCTTATACTTTAAATTCTTGCAAAGAAATTTAGAGCATACCGACGTTATCGTCTGTTCAGGTATGCCTAATTTAATTTATGCCGCTTATTTATCTCAACGTTTCAATATCCCACTTATTTATGCAGGCGGTACACGTAAATTTAATTGGCGACTTATTGATTGGACTATTACGACGATTCCAGAAGATCATTCTGGTAGACAAATCAATATTCCTACAGGTGCTGTACCTTCTAAAATTATTCGCTTAGCGCATATTCCGTCGAATCATGAAGCATGCCTGTTAATTGGTGGACCGACAAAAGAGTACCCTTTTACCCATCAAGACTTTGAAGAGATGATTCAGCAATTTGTTCAATTCGCAGATCACCATCAAATTCAGGCGTCAGTCGTATGTTCTCGTAGAACACCTGCGTTATCAGAACATGTGATTCAAATGTTAAAAGATAAAAATATTGAGCTTGTGAATACTTGTTCTAAAACTTCTATTTGCGATGTGTTAAAGCGAAGTGAATATATTTTTGTGACTGAAGATAGTGCAACGATGTTATCCGAATCAATCCAAACCGGTCGCATTGTGATTTCAGTTTGTCGTGAAGATTCTGAAAAAGATAAAATTATTCAAAATTATTTAGATCTCGAATTAATACAACGTAAAACTATTGGGCAGATTACTGAAGCTGCATATATCAAGCCAAAATTAAATGCTCAACATATTGAACAAATCGTGACTCAACAACTTGCAGAAGATTTGAGGGCAAAATCTCAAGAACTGAGTTTTTATAAATGTCATGCAAAAAAAGCTGTTATCTATTAATTAAAGATTTTATACGGTAGAAATTAAAAGCTCACAGATGTGGGCTTTATTTTAATGGTATTTCTCTCTGTAAAATTAGCCCCTCAGGTTGAGGTTTCATTTTTTCCTCAAACTGCACTGCAAAAGATAAATACATCAAAGAATTTCTAACTAATCGAACAAGATCCATTAATGAGCTTTCAAATTCTGATAAAGGTATTTCTAAAATATAATTTGCTTTCATTTCTTTTTCTTTTATTTTTTCTAAGATTTCCAGATATTCAAAAGACTCTACTTCACCTTGTTCTATTAAAATATTCTGCTGATCTTTTAAGTTCTGATATGCAAATTCTGACGTCATATCAAATTTGGTATTTAATTCATATCCAAAATCATCAATAACTCTAAAAGACCTATGCTCTAGACAGTTACGAATTTTTGATAATCTAGGCTTTTCAATTTTTTCTCTAGAATTTAATTCGCTCACTTTATCATGACCATTCAGCTGATCAGATTCAATTTCTTTTAAAATATAGAACAAAGCATGTAAAAAGTAGTTCTTTGAATCCTTCAGTTTATCACGTGGCTTAAATTTTCTATTTTCATTCCATCCAAAAACTTTTGAAAAAGTAATTTGACGATCATTCATTTCTAAATCTAAATACTTAGCTAAAAAGTATGAAATTTTGTCAAAAATTGAATATAAAATTCTAAAAGCCGATTTCATTTGTGATGTTTTTAAATTATCAATTGCATGTAAAGTATCATACACATGTGGATAGGTTTTATTATAAAAATGTTGAGTATCCGTTTTTATTTCAGAAGCTTGAAAAATTAAAAATCTAGCATAAGTATATTCATTTCTAAGCTCATCAAAATTTGAATGATATACGAGACTTTCTTTAAGGCTCAAAGACGAATTAATTTTATAGGTCATATCAGGAAGCCCCAAAATGTCCTGAAGTACAATTTCATCCTCAAATAAATCGTTTAAGTCATTTAAAAATAATTTGTTTTCTGCACTCCAAACTAGATACCTAAGCTCAGCCTTAGTTTTTGTCTTTTGTTTATATTCTTTTACATAATCAAAATCAGTATCTTGGAAGTGCTCTTGATACCAACAAGTAAAATGATATAAATCACCTGTCTACTTTAACGGAATTTTCTGTTCCTCTTCTAAAGCATCAAAACTCATATATGCCTGCTTTATCAACTGATTTGCAAAATAGTAATGAATATTTACATGTGATTGGTCATACAGTTGACTTGACCTAAAAATTACACCTTGTGCTTTAGCAACTAACGCTACAGGGTTATTATCCATTTTTATTGCTTGATCCCAATAATATTGAGCACAAAAACTGCGCCCTATTGAAGATAAAAAATTCCCAAAATTTGTTAAAACAAATGATAATAATCCATGATTATCATTTGTTTTTTTAAGGATATATAATGACTTCTCATACAAATTAACCGTAGTTATTAAGTTTTTCGAAAACCAATGCTCATCCTGATATTTATAAATTTCTGAACTACAATTCGCTAAAATATAGTAAAAATAGCCTTTACAGCCATCATCAGTAAAAGTGAACTCGTTATCAAAATGAAAATTAAACCACTTTATTAATTCAGCTTTTCGACTTGTATCCAATAATAAATCATCAACCAACCCTGCTAATGAATTTAATTGTTGCAGCCCCAATTCCATAATTCTTCTAATAAAAAACCCATACTAAGTATGGGTTTTACATGAAATTTAAATGTTTTTCAAATTAAGCCTTCAACCACTTCTCAGCTTTAGCCTGATCTTCAACTTTAAGTTGAACTTCCGTCAATTCTGAACCTGCCGCTTTCACTTCAAAGCTCATCAGTTCATCGTGGCGGAATGCTAGTACGGTATAAGTTCCGTCTTGCTTGGCATATTTTTCTGCCAATTTAACCGTCGCTTTTAAACCATCAATTGCAATAATCACATCATTTGCAGACAAGCCAGCTTTTGCCGCTGCACCATCACGACGAGCAGACTGAACCAACACACCTTCAGGCTTATCCGCCAGTTTTAAACCAAATGGCAAGGATTTGTCATTTTTTAGCGTATAGCTTAAGCCAAACTCTGGGAACAACTGATCTAGCGGCAATTCATCTGTAGTATTAATCAAGTGATTGATTTGTTCTAACCAATCATAACCTGTTAATTCATTACATAAATTGAAAATTGTCCGTTCATTGACTTGAATGCCATTTTGCGCATTTTCATATAGCTTACGCATTAAGGCATCAAGACTCGAACCACGTAGACGTAAACCAAGGTCTAAACACAGCGCCACGAGGCAGCCTTTGTTGTAATAACTTGTACCTGCGTTATTTGAGTTTTCATCCTGACGGTAGAATTTCACCCATGCATCAAAGCTTGATTCAGCCACAGTTTGAATCTCACGACCCGGATTTTGCAAATAGCGATCAATTTGTGCTTTTAAAAGCTTGATATAAGAATCCTGATTAATCACACCACTACGCAGCAAAATCAAATCATCATAATACGATGTAAAACCTTCAAAAATCCAAAGCAAAGAGGTATAGCCTTCTTTGTTCAGGTCATAATTCACAAAGCTTTCTGGACGGATAAATTTTACCAACCATGAGTGGAAATATTCATGGCTGCATAAACCTAAGAAACGTTGATAATCTGCCGATGGCTCTACAGGTTCATTGGCTTTTGGCAAATCATCACGCGGGCTAATTAAACTCGTACTGTTCGGATGCTCTAAACCACCATAGCTATTGGCCGTTGCCATGGTCATAAAGGTATAGTCTTTAAATGGCGCCGAACCAAACATTGAAATTTCAGTCGAACAAATTTTTTCGATGTCTTGCTGCATACGCTGCGCGTTCATAGCATGTTTGCCCGACACCACAAACTCATGCGGAATGCCGTTGGCTTCAAAACTAAAACGGGTTTGTTCCGCCAGTTCAAACGGTGCATCAATTAACTGGGCATAGTTATCTGCATATAAGGTATAACGACCTTTCACTAAACTTTTTGACTTCAATCCAGTCGCAAGTTGGAAATGTTTTAACTCTGGTGGCAAGAAAACTTCAACCTCAATGGCTGTATCTTCTTGGTCAACTAAACCTAAACATGCGCAAGCTGGATTGACATATAAACGGCTTTGATCAACATAAGCACCACGGACCGACAAATCGAAGGCATATACATCATATTCAACCGTGATCAACTCATGATCTGTATTGAATAAGCGCCATTTATTTTTTTCAAATTTCTCAATTTGTAACAACCGCCCATCTTCATCATATGCTCGAACAGCTTCGATGTGCTTAGAGAATTCACGGATTAAGTAACTTCCGGGAATCCAAGTAGGCAGAGAAAGTACCTGTGTAGGATTTGCCAAGAAACGTGCAGTGACATGGACTAGATGCTGACGATAATCGTCAAATTCGATTTGATAATGCAACATAATGGGCGATATAAAATTAGTAAAAGATAACTTATCAATTAGATTAACATTTTTTACAACTGAATGCGGAACTGTCGCAATTGTCTACAATTATGACTAGTCAGCAGAAAAAAAAAGGCATAGCATGCCTAAAAATTTTTTCGTTTTACCACCAACGGAATGGTTGGTTAAGGAACCTCATTGAAACACGTGATCTACCTCATCGCGCTGCTTAGTTTTCTATGCTCCACGATAGCAAATGCTGCCCTTTTAAATATTGTCCCTGAAACTGTTGAAGCTGAAGCTTGGACCATTTTAGACCCTCAGTCGGGTCAGGTGATTGCAGAACATAATAGCCATGTTCAGCGTGCCCCTGCTTCACTTACCAAAATGATGGTGGCTTATATTGCTTTAAAGGAAATTAAAGCAGGTCATTTAAAGAAAAATGAAATCCTAACCGCAACCCCAGTTGTACAAGTGGTTCAATGGGATGAATCACAAATGTATCTCAAAGCAGGCGAACAAATTTCAGTTGATCAGCTTTTGGCAGGTCTTGTGGTCATGTCTGCCAATGATGCCGCAGTAACCTTAGCTGAACGCATTTCTGGTGATATTCCAAAATTTATTGAACGCATGAACAAAGAAGCCAAAGCTTTGGGCATGAATGACACTAATTTTCAAAATCCAGCCGGCATTACCATGCCAGATCATTACTCTTCGGCGGCTGACCTTGCACGTTTAGGGCAAGCGCTAGTGACCGAAACACCTGACTATTTATATTATTCAAAACAACAAAGTTTTAGTTATAACCAACGCTTCCACCGTGCAACCAATATCTTATTAAAACAAGATCCCACCGTTGATGGCTTAAAAACAGGTTTTACCAAAGCTGCAGGTTATAACTTAGCCTTAACAGCCAACCGTTTGATCGCGAATCCTGACGCGCCAGAACGTCGTTTGATTGTTGTGGTATTAGGGGCGAAAAGTGGCTTAAAACGTGCTGAAGTGGCTCACAGCCTCATGAACTTGGCTTATACCTATACCCGTAATGAAGTTGCAATCAAAGATAAGCAATTAATTGCAGAATTACCTGTGGTTAAATCAACCTTGAAAATGTTTAAGGTAGAAACTCAACAACCTAAGCTGATTACAACTTCACTTTATGATCAAGCTTATGCCATCGATTTAAAAGCTTTTGACCCAACACAGCAACGTATTCTTTTAAATACAGGCAATGGTCAAATTCAAGCCATTGAACCACTTCACGAAACACAGACTAAACTGAGTGTTGAAGTAAATGAAAAAGAACTCACTGCGCCATTGGCTGAAGTGATGAAATTAGCTACCGTTACGGTTTATCAAAATAATCAGCTGATCAATACCTTTGATATCGAAGATGACGTGCAAATTGAAGAAGCCAATATTTTTGAGCGTTTCATGATGTGGATCAAAGGTCTTTTTAGCATCTTTAATACTGATTCAGCAGAAGTTAAAACCTACCCTTTAGGTCAATGATGTGATTATGTAACTTGTAAGACAATTCGTTATTCGTGCAAAAAAGAAGATGGCATACTCGTGCCATCTTCTTTTTTTCAACAATAATAAAATAGGTAATTCAATGAATAACGCTGATGACTCCAAGTTACACCATATTGTCATTGTCGGTGGTGGTGCCGGTGGTTTAGAACTGGTCACCCAACTCGGTGATTTACTCGGTAAAAAAAAGAAAGCGCGCATTACCCTCGTAGATATGAAACTCATGCATGTTTGGAAGCCCCTTTTACATGAAATTGCCGCAGGGACGATGTCAGTCAGCGAAGAAGAAATCAACTACTATGCGCATGCTGCGAAGCATCATTATGAATTTGTCTTGGCTAAGTTTGAAAATGTTCAGCCTGCTGAAAAAACAATTCAGCTAAGCAAAGTCCAACAAGGTAAATATGAATCTACTCAAGAACAACTGCAACTGAGTTATGACACCCTTGTTCTTGCTTTAGGCTCAGTTTCCAACGATTTCAGCACGCCGGGCGTGTATGAACATTGCCATTATTTGGACAGTCTGCAACAAGCTGAAATCTTCCAACAAGATCTCTTACAGTTATATTTGGATGCCCAAAATAGCAATACAGCACGTGAGTTGAAAATTGCCATTATTGGCGCAGGTGCAACGGGTGTTGAACTCTCCGCAGAATTGGTCGAAGCCAAACATAATTTTTATAAATATGGTTTAAATAAAATTCATCCGCAAAGCGTACAGATCAATTTAATTGAAGGTGCTGATCGGATTCTACCTGCACTCCCTGAAAAAATGGCCGAGCATGCACAGCAGCAATTAAAACGCATGAAAATTGAAGTCTTAACCTCTAAACGTGTGGAAAAAGTCGATGCTGAACATGTTTATTTTAATGATGGCAGTAAAATTAAAGCTGAACTGAAAGTTTGGGCGGCAGGTATTAAAACACCAGAAGTGATTTCGAAGCTTGAAGGTTTTGAAAAAGACCGTATGGGGCGTTTAAGTGTGTATGCAACACTACAAACCAAAGCCTACCCTGACATTTTCGCTTTTGGTGATTGTGCTCATTGTCAACCGCGCGCAGATGAGCCTGTCCTCGGCCCACGCGCTCAAGTGGCCAGCCAACAAGCGTCATTTCTTGTGGATTGCTTAAAGGCGCGTATCCGTGGTCAGCAACTCCCTATGTTCGTTTTTTCAGACAAAGGCTCTCTAGTCTCATTAAGTAAGCATAAAGCAGTAGGTGAACTTTTAGGTCAGGTCAATGTTCAAGGCTTTGTTGCCAAATCAATGTATGTTTCATTGTATCGAATGCATCAAGCCACAATTTACGGCTACGCACATGCAGGACTATTAACGGCTAAAGATTTTGTTACACGAAAAATCGCGCCTAAAATTAAATTGCATTGAAATTTACAGATCTGCCCCGATTAATGAAAAAAGCATCATAAACATTTAAAAATTGCATTTTTTTGATAAATTTAGTCTACAAAAATGCAATTTCACTTTATGATGTAACCCTTAAAAAATTGAATGGATCAATAACATGACTGCTATTGCAAATAACTCTGTGGTTTCTTTCCACTACACATTGACTAATGCAGAGGGTGAAACTCTCGACCAATCTCAAGGTGAGCCACTAGCATATTTGCACGGCGCTGGTAACATCATTCCAGGTCTTGAAAAAGCACTTTTAGGCAAAACTGTTGGTGAAAAATTCACTGTAACTGTTCCTGCTGCTGAAGGTTATGGCGAATACAACCCTGACCTAGTTCAAGAAGTTCCTGCTCAAATGTTCCAAGGCGTGGACAACATCCAACCTGGTATGCAATTCCAAGCTCAAACTGATGACGGCGTTCAAATCGTGACAGTTAAAGCGGTTGAAGGCGACAACGTTCTTGTTGATGCAAACTTCCCACTTGCTGGTCAAGATTTAACTTTCGAAGTTGAAATCGTTGAAATCCGTGAAGCTTCTGCTGAAGAACTTGAACACGGTCACGTACACGGTGCAGGCGGTCACCACCACTAAGATCCTCTGATCTCAAGTGCAAAAAGGCAAAGTTTTTACTTTGCCTTTTTTATTGCGCTTAAAATGGGTATGCCATATAAAACCTTTTCAAACTATTAAATACAAAAAAGCAGGCCACGGCCTGCTTTTTAAAACGGATAATTAATTCTTATGAATTAACGACGTTGGTTATAAACCTGCTGCGCTGCTGGTAGATTTTTACGCATCGCTTCAATACGTTGTGAGTTTGATGGATGCGTAGACAGGAATGATGAACCTCCCGCACCTTCAAGCTTGTTCATTTTTTCCCAAAGTGTAATCGCCGCTTGTGGGTTATAACCTGCACGTGCCATTAACATTAAACCACCTTGGTCAGCACGGCTTTCTAGAGAACGTGAATACGGTAACCCTATACCGATTTGACTACCTAACTGCGCAGCAGCAGTGCCCAATTGACCGACATTATTGCCTGCGGCACTTAAACCAATATTCAGCGCAAGATCCGTTAAAGCTTGAGCACCCAATTTACTTTTTGCATGTTCTTCAAGAGCATGGACCATTTCATGTCCCATAACCGCTGCAATTTCTGCATCAGTTAAATTTAGTTTATTGACGATACCTGTATAAAATACAACTTTACCGCCTGGAGCTACAAAGGCATTGACTTGATCAGATTTCATGACCGCCAATTGCCATTGGAACGCTTGACCCGTTTGGTTCATTTGGTCTGCATAAGGACGTAGTTTTTGGAATACAGTATTAATGCGCTTATATGTACTCGAAGAGGTATCGAGCTGATTTTTAGAACGCGCATCTGTCACCATTTTGTTATAACTTTGTGTTGCTTGCGCGTTCAATGTAGCAGTATCCGCTCCTGCCATATCTGCCACTGTCGCACAGCCCGAAATCGTCATTACACCGGCCATACACAGGCTCGTTAGAATTATTTTTTTCATTAAGGATACTCCAGACCATTAAAATATAAGTGAATTTATGGATATTATATTCTTATGGTTTGGAGCTTAAAACGAAGTTATAGCGACTTATAATAGTATTTATGTAATTTTTTTAAGCTGAAAATTGAAGAACCAACCAATAGATTAAACAAACCACATTCAAGCCTAAATAAACATGCATTAATGGCTTGATTTTTTCTTCTAACTGCACATTTTTTCGCTTAAAAAATAGGACAGCATTTTGTATCAAAACTATAGGTACAAGAATACATGCAATAATCACCGACAAACCAATTAGGGCTTGATAAATCAATTGAGGATCTTGAGTTTGGGCACGAATAATCATCATGGCAATGGTAGGTGCTCCCCCCATCGCAAATAATAAAGAATAAAAAATGGTCGTCGAAATATTCTTTTGCATCCTGCACTTCTCTTCCTAATTTAAATTGCATTTTAGCAACTCAACACAAAGTGTGTAGCGAACTAAAATGCAACTTTAGTCTTGAAAACAGCCGATATTAACGACGTACACTCGAAGGTGTCGCATTTTTATAATATTGCTGCGCTTCCGGCATCATTTTTTGCATAGCAGCAATACGGTCATTATTGCTTGGGTGTGTAGACATAAATTTGCTCAGTGCGTCGTTGCCACTGTTATCATTCGCATTCATTTTTTTCCACAATGAAATCGCCGCTTCTGGATTGTATCCAGCCTTTGCCATCATCACTAGGCCACCTTTATCCGCGCGACTTTCCAAATTACGTGAATACGGCAAGCCCACACCAAATTGACTACCCAAATCAAGCAAGGTTGCACCATAGCCGCCTGCAGCATTGCCTACATATTGTGAACCGATACTCACCGCAAGATTGGTTAGTGCTGAAGCGCCAATTTTATTTTTTGCATGTTCTTCTAAGGCATGAACCATTTCGTGACCCATGATTGCAGCGACTTCATCATCCGTAAGTTTGAGTGTTTCGACGATTCCTGTATAGAAAACAACTTTGCCACCGGGTGCGACATAGGCATTGATTTCTTTAGACTTGATCACGGCAACTTTCCAATCAAAAGCCTGACCCGTTTGATTCATCTGATCTGCAAATGGTTTCATTTTCCAGAAAACACGGTTTACTTTTTGATAAGTCGCAGACTTGGTATCGAGCACTTGTTTGGTCTGTGCGTCTTTCAGCATTGCGTTATAAGACTGTGTTGCCTGTAAGTTCAAAGATGCAGAATCAGCACCTGCAAGATCAGCAATCGTGGTACAACCTGATAAAGAAGCTGCTACGGCAAAGCATGCCAAAGATTTTTTATAATTCATCATGATCTCTAGTTATTTATAAAGAGTGTCAAATATATACAAAAAATTGACTGACTCAATATTTTTATGCTTATTTTTTCAAAATCTTTATTTTTCCATCATTTAAATTTAATCAACTTTTTTGAAGTTGTATTCTTCGTTATATAAAAAAGCCCCGCTTTCGCGAGGCTTTTACATCTTAATTCAACAACATTATGCGTCGAATGGATGACGTAATACGATTGTTTCATCTCGGTCTGGACCAGTTGAAATGATGTCGATTGGACATTCAATCAATTGCTCTAAACGTTTCACGTAGTTAATTGCATTTTGTGGCAATTGATCTAGTGATTTCGCACCGAAAGTAGACTCAGACCAACCTGGCATAGTTTCGTAGATCGGTTTTAAAGTTTCAAATGCAAGCGCATCAGAAGAACCTACACAACCAGAATCAGCTGCTTCGTAACCTACACAGATTTTCACTTCTTCTAAACCATCTAGAACGTCTAGTTTAGTTAAGCAAATACCAGAAAGTGAGTTTACTTCTACTGAACGACGTAGAATTTCAGCATCGAACCAACCACAACGACGTTGACGGCCAGTAGACGCACCAAATTCAGAACCCACTGTACCTAAGTGTTTACCGATTGTATCACCAACATCGTTAGCAGCATCATAAACAAGTTCAGTTGGGAACGGACCAGCACCTACACGAGTTGTGTACGCTTTAGTGATACCCAATACATAGTCAAGGTGTAATGGACCAAGACCTGAACCAGAGCTTACGCCACCAGCAGTTGTGTTTGAAGAAGTAACATACGGGTATGTACCGTGATCAACGTCAAGAAGTGAACCTTGCGCGCCTTCAAACATGATTTTCTTACCTGCTTTACGGTAAGCATGAAGTTCGCCAGTCACGTCCATCACCATAGGTTCGATGACTTTACGCCATTCGTCACATAGAGCGATTACATCTTCAACTTTAACGGCTTCAACACCGAAGAATTGAGTCAATTGGAAGTTATGGTATTCAAGAAGCTCTTCTAGTTGAGCTTTAAGATGAGCACCACCACGAACCAAGTCAGCAACACGGATTGCACGACGAGCCACTTTGTCTTCGTATGCAGGACCGATACCACGACCTGTTGTACCAATTTTCGCATTGCCACGTTTTTTCTCACGTGCTTGGTCAAGGGCGATATGGTGTGGAAGGATCAACGGACAGTTTGGAGAAATACGTAGACGTTCACGTACAGGCACGCCTTCTTTTTCTAAAACTTCCATTTCGTGGATTAAAGCTTCAGGTGATAAAACAACACCATTACCAATTAAGCACAATACGTTGTCACGTAAAATACCAGATGGAATGAGGTGTAAAACAGTTTTCTTACCACCAACCACAAGTGTATGACCTGCGTTGTGTCCGCCTTGATAGCGAACTACCGCAGCCGCTTGATCTGTGAGCAGGTCGACGATCTTACCTTTACCTTCGTCGCCCCATTGGGTACCAAGTACCACAACATTCTTGCCCATAATAGCCTCATTGCATCATGCTGTTAAAATTGGAAAAAACGTGTGTGCCCGCAGGCACATCCGCGATTAAATTTGTTTGATTGTCCACTCGCCATTTGCATTCACCAGTTGGTGCGTTGCATACGGAGCCGAGCTTAAATCATCATTACCTAACAATTGAACCACACTGAACCCTTCGGTACGTGCTGCTTCAATTGCCTTTAATAAATCTGCTTCGATGCCTTTTGGAGCAACCAAAACTTGATTTTTCTGAACTTGACCAGCAGTTAATGCATATAAGTCACAAGAGAAACCTGTTGCTGGACGCGCACGGCCGAAGTGTTCACCAATACCGTCATAACGGCCACCTTGAGCCAATGGCGCAGCACGGTTTGGTGCATATACGGCATACATTAAACCAGTGTGATAGTGATATGAACGAAGTTCAACCACATCTATACCAATGTGTAAGTCTGGCCAACGGGCTTGGATTGCCGCTTGAGTCGATTTCACTGCATCAAAAGCCAGTTTAAATGCTTCATTTGCCAATACATCAGCCGTTAAATTGGCTTGCAATGCATCTAAATCACTTGCAAAACGACCTAAGGTATAAAAATCTTGACCGAATGGAAGCTTTTGTGTGAATTCAGCAAGTTCAGGTAGAGCTTTACGTTGATACAAGTCAGATAACTGACGTTCAACTGCTTTGCTCAAGCCAGCTTGTTTCACCATGCTGCGGAATAAACCGACATGCCCTAAATCAAGATGGATACCATCTGCATGACCTGCTTTAGCAAGCAAGTTGATCATGACATCAATCAGTTCAACGTCAGCATCAATGCTGTCTGAACCAAATAATTCTGCACCTAACTGTAAAGGTGCACGTGTGGTATTAAAACCCTGTGGTTTAGTATGTAGTACTGTACCAGCGTAGCAATAACGAGCTACACCTTCGACAGGATGTACATGCGCATCAATACGAGCCACTTGTGGTGTCATATCGGCACGCACACCAAGCAAACGACCTGAAAGTTGATCGATCACTTTAAAAGTGGCTAAGTCTAAATCTTGATTCGATTCTGAAAGAGAAGATAGAGATTCGATGTATTCAATGAATGGCGTGTACACCAACTGATAACCTCGAGATGCGAGGAAATCTAATGCTTCACGACGCAAAGATTCAATCACTTGCGCCTGTTCTGGCAGTACATCAGCTACACCATCAGGTAATAACCATGTCTCTGAAATGGGCATGTTGTAAACCTAAATTCTTGTCAGCGCGGAACAAATCCGCATAAAAAAATCGGGAGCACACCCGATTTCTCCTAGTTTAGCACGATAGTTTTACGCTTGCACACGACTTTTTCATAAAAGATGCTTCAGCATTCATTACTTCATCTACAGCTTTAACTTTTACAACTAAATCCATGTTTATGCTTATATTTTAAAATCCTGTGAACGTTATTTTTTTAACCATTTGATAAAAAATAATAAGCGTCCTACTTTCTATAGATGAAGTTTTAAACAAAGTTATAAATATGATCAGGCTCAATAACTTAATTTAAGACACGAACATCAATCCAATGGAAGCGCTGTAGTTTGTTTAACGGCCTGTAACGGTATCTCTGTTTTTACATTTTGCACACTGGCAATCTGCGTTAAATGATGAATCTGAAACTTTCGATAGGCTTCTAAATCTGCCACGACGATACGTAAGAAAAAGTCACAATCCCCTGCCATGAGTTGACATTCAACCACCTCAGGCATCGTTTGAATCGCTGCGACAAAATCATTCACGGTTTTTGCATCTTGACCTTTTAGCCAAATCCGCGCAAATACCGTTAAACTTAAATTCAATTTTGACTGATTCAGTAAAGCCACATATTTCTCAATATAGCCTTCATCTTCTAGTTGCCTAACCCGTCTCAAACACGGCGAAGGTGATAAACCAACAAGTTGGGCCAATTCATTATTTTGTAGTTTTCCATTTTGCTGTAATGCTTGTAAAATGCGTTTATCTATCTGATCCATCAATAAAGGCACTAAATTTCACAATAAGCTTTATTTTAGCAATTTCATTGCACAATAAAAGCGATCTTTCATAAAATAGCTGCCAAATGCTGCTCAGATATCCATAAAATATTGCTTTCGATCTCGCTTCATGGAAAACGTCATGATGATGTTTAGACAAAGTACACTCAATCACACCCATTCAGAGCATTCTATTGAGTTTAAACGAGGTCTAAAAACGTCTATTCCAATGCTGCTGGGCATTATTCCTTTTGCATTAGTTTTGGGTGCTCAGGCAACACATAAAGGCTTTTCTAGTTTAGAAGTTCCGCTTTTGACTGGCCTTAACTTTGCCGGTGGTTCTGAATTTGCCATTTTGGAAGTTTGGACCAATCCCCCTAATATTCTCATGCTGATGTTTATTACGTTTTTAGTGAATAGTCGGCACCTATTAATGGGGGCGAGCCTTGTCCCGTATTTACGACATCTACCGAATCGTAAGGTTTATACCGCTTTATTTTTTATGTGCGATGAAAGTTGGGCTGTGGGTTTGGCTGATGCGCAAAAAAAATCTAATGTTTTGGGAATTCAGCGCGCCTTTAGTTTGATGTTCTATGCAGGCTTATGCTGTGCTCTATATTTGATGTGGGTTGGCTTTACCACGCTAGGGGCAATAATTGGACCGATACTTGGCGATATTAGTCGACTTGGTTTTGACATGGCCTTCCCTGCTGTATTTCTTGTTTTACTGCGTGGTATGTGGAAAGGCTTTAAAGCGGCGCGCCCATGGCTGGTCAGTTTGATTGCCGCATCTCTGGCGTATTTTTATCTCCCAGCGGGCTGGTATGTTCCGATTGGCGCAGTTACGGGTATTGCTTCTGCATTTTTCCTGATTGGAGATGATGCATGATCCACACTAGCACATTGATCGCAATCCTATTTATAGCCTTAACCACTTACCTGACCCGTATCTTGGGTTATGTGTTACTGAAAAACCGTAGCCTCACCAACAAACAACGTCAAATTATGGAAGTTGTTCCCGGCTGTGTGTTGATCTCAGTGATCGCGCCTTATTTTGTCAAAGATAATCCTGCTGATTTGATCGTGATGGCCATTACCCTATTTGCAGCATCACGTTTTTCATTATTGCCTACCGTTGTGATTAGCATGCTTTCAGCAGCAGTATTAAGACAAATTTTGATTTAACTAAGTAATACGCGATCATGTTTTGAATAACGAAAGAACTACGATTTAAACCCAATGATGATGAATAGTAGGAATCATCTTATTGGATAAAAAAATACCCATACCTTGAGATTACATGCTTCATGCAGATATCGAGCTATGGGCAGTCTTCTTTATCTTTCGATTAGCTTTGATCGGTTTTGACCACTTTTGCCAAAATGTTCACCAATTCTGCATTTTGCAATTCAACTTGCTGTAATTTGTGAGTGGTTTGATCTAATACTTCTTGCTGGATATGCATTTTCTTTGCAAGGTCTTGCATAATTTCCAAGGTCTTTTTCAGGTTGGCTTCTAGATGCACCACTTTTTCTTCAAGTGGCAAGGTTTCATGCGCGGTAGATTGCGATACGTCACGATTAAACTGTAGCCAAATTAAAAATATAACCGCCAGCGCCAATAATAAAATAAATCCCCAAAGTAACATCAACATCATGCTCAATACTCTTTATATATTTCTTTGACTTTCATCTTAAACAATAAATCGGCTGTGCTTGAATATTTTTTAAAGTTTTTCAATATTTTCGAGATACATCAACGACATTACGCATGATTTTTCATCTAATTTTAGAAAATAAAAAAACACCTACAAGCTAGTAGATGTTTTCTATATTGGATAAGTTTGAATTTTTATAAAGAGTGAAAACTTTCACATAAATCGAGCAAGCGGTTCGCATAGCCCCATTCATTGTCATACCATGCGAAAACTTTTGCTTGCTTTCCTACCACCATGGTTTGATTCAAATCGACAATCAATGAATAAGGTGAATGATTAAAATCACTTGAGACCAAGGGCTCATCGGTTACTGACATAATTTCATGATAATCAAAACGTGCAGCTTTGCTTAACACTGCATTTAACTCATGCTTGGTGATGACTGATTGAGACACAAAACTTAAATCGATTGCAGCAACATTGATAGTCGGCACACGAATCGAATAGCCATCGATTCGATCTTCCATTTTCGGCATGACCCGTTTCAACGCACCCAGAGCTGAAGAGGTCGTTGGAATAATATTTTGACCTGAAGCTCGCGCACGACGTAAGTCACGATGTGCATGATCCAATACAGACTGATCCGCAGTCACAGCATGAATTTCTGTCATGAGTGCTGTGTCTATACCAAAGGCATCATCAATAATTTTGACTAAAGGCACCAAAGCCTGCGTGGTACACGACACACTCGAAATAATTTGATCCGTCGCTTTGACTTCATGATGATTAACACCATACACAATCGCAGCATCAACACTGTCAAACGGCGCAGCACCAATAATCACACGTTTGGCACCTGCACCAATATGCTGTGTGGCTGCCTCTCGCGATCTAAATAAACCTGTACATTCGAGTACCACATCGACATTCAGGTGTTGCCAAGGCAAAAGACTCGGCTGTGCTTCATTTAAAACTTGCACTTTGAGATGTGCTTGGGCACAAGAGATCTCTAGAAAAATAGCGCCATCTTGTTCAAGAATGTCGACTTGGCCTGCAAAACGACCATGCGTGGTGTCGTATTTAAACAAATGCACCATGGTTTCCACATCAGCGACATCATTTATGGCAACAATTTCATAGTGAAATTCCTTTGGATTTTCAAACCAAGCGCGTAATACATTGCGTCCGATTCGACCAAATCCATTAATTGCCACTCGCTGCATGACCAATCCTTCGTTTTAAAACAAAAATAAAGCATCTATATGTTAATGGATTTCAACATGAAAACGTTATCATTTATTCGTTTAATGCTTATTGGGCTTTATTTTTATAAAGCGTTAGCGCCAACATAGATCTAAATATTAGCTTCACTGAAAATGTACGGCACCAAGATCAAGTTCAATCACTCTTAATAAAATGGATGCAAACATTCAATTTTCCCAATGAACTGAAAAATATAAAAGCAATGCACCTTCATGTAGAGCATTCATCAACATGTTAAATTTGAACTTTTAAAGCTTTTCAAGACATATAAATAACTGATGTTATGCACGAAAAAGTAATTAAGCATTTTTAAAATGCTTTTTAAGTTTATTCGACGGAGTCTTACATTTTTGAATTGATAAAGGGATTAGCCTTCGGCTGGAGGTACTGTTACGAAACATTGTTTCTCATTCGGCAAAATGAGAAGCGCGCTTTGCAAGGAAACCAACTTGCCGTGCAATGCACCTCACCGACAAAACTCTTTCACTAGCGTCAAATTATTGAAAATATCGCAAAAACATTTTTGATTAAAAGTAGCCCTATCTCAAACACTTGCGGATGACGTTACCGCGTATCGTTCTTTTATTTGAATCAAATTTCGCTTCTGATGTTACTGCGCAACATCAGTAAATAAAACGCAGCAACAGTGCGCTCACTAGATTATTCAATGAATACTTTCAGCGTTCCAAAGGTTTAAAAATCTAAAAATATAGGTGCCAAATTTAAAACATATAAAAAGTCATAGAGATAGCCGAAAATCATTGGTCACTACACCTTTTTCCGTTATAATTTAGCGTTTTTAAATTTTATGTCAGCATCTCAAGCCAGCTTTAAAATTTTGTAAGACTTGCTTGATAGGCTATTACCAAATCGAAATTAGGAGAGACTTGGTTGTGAGTACTCGTTTTATGACATCAGCTGAAATTCGCGAAGCTTTTTTAAGCTACTTTGAATCGCAAGGGCATACACGTGTCGCGTCGAGTTCTCTGGTACCTGCCAACGACCCAACACTATTGTTCACAAATGCTGGTATGAACCAGTTTAAAGACTGCTTCCTCGGTCTTGAAAAACGTGACTACGTTCGTGCAACTTCTTCACAAAAATGTGTCCGTGCAGGCGGTAAACACAACGACTTAGACAACGTTGGCTATACTGCGCGTCACCACACGTTCTTTGAAATGTTGGGTAACTTCTCATTTGGTGACTACTTCAAACGTGATGCCATCACATTTGCTTGGGATTTCTTAACCAACGAAAAATGGTTAGGTCTGCCAAAAGATAAACTTTATGCCACTGTTTACCATACAGATGACGAAGCATTTGATATCTGGAACAAAGAAATTGGTCTAGACGCTTCACGCATTATCCGTATCGGTGACAACAAAGGCGAAAAATACGCTTCAGATAACTTCTGGGCAATGGGCGATACAGGTCCTTGTGGTCCATGTTCTGAAATCTTCTTTGACCATGGTGACCACATTTGGGGCGGCTTACCGGGCACTCCTGAAGAAGATGGCGATCGTTTCATCGAAATTTGGAACAACGTATTCATGCAGTTCAACCGTACTGCTGATGGTGTTCTGCATGCCCTTCCTGCACCTTCTGTAGATACAGGTATGGGCCTTGAGCGTATTTCTGCAGTTTTACAGCATGTAAACTCAAACTACGAAATTGACCTATTCCAAAACCTACTTAAAGCTGCTGCTGAAATCATTGGTTTAGATACCACTGAACTTGAAGCAAAAGCACAAGCAGAAAACAAACCAGTTGAATACCCTGCTTCACTTAAAGTTGTGGCTGACCATGCACGTTCTTGCTGCTTCTTGATTGCAGACGGTGTTAACCCGTCTAACGAAGGCCGTGGCTATGTACTTCGCCGTATTATCCGTCGTGCAGTACGTCATGGTAACAAATTGGGTGCAACAGGTTCATTCTTCCATAAAATGTTGCAGCCGCTGATCGACGTGATGGGCGCTGCTTATCCTGAGCTTGCTGCACAGCAAGCACGTATCGAAGCACAGCTTTTGAAAGAAGAAGAACAATTCGCAAAAACTTTAGAGCAAGGTTTGAAATTGCTTGAAGGCGAATTGGCTCAACTTAAAGGTTCAGTGATTCCAGGCGAAACTGTATTTAAACTTTACGATACTTACGGCTTCCCGACTGACTTAACAGCAGACATTGCACGTGAACGTGATTTAACGATTGATGAAGCTGGTTTCGAAGTCGAAATGGCGGCTCAACGTCAACGTGCGCGTGATGCTGGTAAATTTGCTGTCGACTACAACTCAATTGTCAAAGTTGAAGGCGAGACTCAATTTGACGGCTATGACGCAACTCAAGGCCAAGGTCAAATTGTTGCAATCTACAAAGACGGCGAACAAGTTGATGAAGTTTTTGAAGGTGACGAAGCACTAATCGTTCTAAACCAAACTCCGTTCTATGCAGAAAGTGGCGGTCAAGTTGGCGATACAGGTATCTTCAAAAACGAAACTGGTATTTTTGAAGTTCAAGACACCAAAAAATCAGGCGGCGCATTTGTACACCAAGGCATCGTGACCATGGGTAACTTAAAAGCGGCTCAAGCGGTTGAAGCGATTGTTAAAGCAGATATCCGTGCAGCAACATCGCGCAACCACTCTGCGACTCACCTGTTGCATGCAGCGCTGCGCCAAGTTTTGGGTACGCACGTACAGCAAAAAGGCTCATTGGTTGCCAGCGAACTTTTACGTTTTGACTTTGCCAATGATCAGCCTGTTTCATTTGAACAGCTTCAAGAAATTGAACGCATTGTCAATGCCGAAGTGATTGCCAATACGGCTGTTTCAACTGAACTTTTAGACATCGATGCTGCTAAAGAAAAAGGCGCGATGATGTTGTTCGGTGAGAAATACGGTGACGAAGTACGTGTACTTTCAATGGGTACAACCAAAGATGAGAAAAACTTCTCTATCGAACTTTGTGGTGGTATTCACGTAAAACGCACAGGTGACATCGGCCTATTCAAGATTACATCTGAAGGTGGTGTTGCTGCAGGCGTACGTCGTATTGAAGCCGTTACGGGTACTAAGGCTGTTGAAGCTGCGCAAAAAGCAGATCGTGACATTCATGCAATTAACGACTTGCTGAAAGCGCAAAAAGATCAAACTTTAGAAAAAGTTGAAGCTTTGTCTCACACAGCATCTAGCTTGCAAAAACAAATTGAACAATTGAACCAAAAACTCGCGAGCTTCCAAGCAGCTGAGTTATTGAGTCAAGTTCAAGAGATTGCTGGCCGCAAAACATTAATCACTACCGTTCAAGGTGTAGATGCTAAATCACTTCGCAACTTGCACGATGGTGTGAAATCTAAGTTAGACAATGCTGTGATCGTGATCGCAGCGGTTGATGCCGACAAAGTGAGCCTCATTGCTTCGGTTGCTAAAGAATACACTGCTGCTGTAAAAGCAGGTGACATCATCAAACATCTTGGTCAAGAACTTGGCGGTAAAGGTGGTGGTAAACCTGATATGGCTCAAGGTGGTGCGCCTTATAGCGACAAACTTGAAGCGGTAATGACTGACCTCGTTGCATGGTTAGCTGCAAAATAAGACCAAAAGTCCTATAGCTCAAAGTGACTCACCTCCTTTGAGCAAATCAACAGGTTTAAGCAGTGTGTTTTTTAATGCTGGATCCTGCTTAAACACTGTTGATGCGTGAAAGCGCAAACTCAATCATCATGTTGAAACCAATATTCAACCTCTGGCTAAATGATGAAAATGGAGTCTAAAAGGCTGGGTTCATGTGAATCCCCTGCAGACACAAAGTATCTATTTGAACTCCTCCTACCTTGGAGTTCATGAGCTACGTGGTATATTAAAATCGCGCTGAAGTGCGGTCTTAAAATATGTGTAAGTGCTTTAAGTCTTTAGACTTATTTACTTGGTAAGGATAGTTATGGCATTAATCGTTCAAAAATATGGCGGTACCTCAATGGGTACTCCAGAGCGCATTTTAAATGTTGCTCGTCGTGTAAAGCGTTGGCATGATCACGGTCACAAAGTTGTGGTTGTTGTATCTGCAATGAGTGGCGAAACCAATCGTCTACTTGCTTTAGCGAAAGCCATTACCGAAACACCTGATCCACGCGAATTAGACCAAATGGTGTCTACGGGTGAACAGGTAACGATTTCTATGTTAGCAATGGCACTTAACTCTATTGGTGTTGAAGCTAAATCACTTACAGGTCGTCAAGTTGGTATTAAAACCGACAGCGCATTTACCAAGGCGCGTATTGAAGCGATTGATACAGATGTATTGACTTCAAACCTTGACGCTGGACGTGTCATTGTTGTGGCAGGTTTCCAAGGCTTTGATGCTGAAGGTAACACAACGACTCTAGGTCGTGGTGGTTCTGACACTTCAGGTGTTGCATTGGCAGCTGCACTTAAAGCTGATGAATGTCAGATTTACACAGACGTTGATGGTGTTTACACCACTGACCCTCGTGTCGCTCCAAAAGCGAAAAAAGTTGATCGTATTTCTTTTGAAGAAATGCTTGAAATGGCATCACTTGGTTCTAAAGTCCTTCAAATTCGCTCTGTAGAATTTGCCGGTAAATACCAAGTGCCTTTACGCGTATTATCAAGTTTTGATAATGACGATGATGGCGCATTCGACGAAAACTTTAAACAAAACGTCGGGACACTAATCACCACTGAAGCGGAAGACAACATGGAACAACCAATCATCTCAGGTATCGCGTTCAACCGTGATGAAGCTAAATTAACTATTCTTGGTGTACCGGATAAACCAGGTATCGCTTCAAACATCCTTTCACCAATTGGTGATGCCAATGTTGAAGTGGATATGATTATCCAAAACGTGGAAGAAGACGGTACAACTGATTTCACTTTTACAGTTAACCGTGGTGAATTACCAAAAGCGAAAGCTATTCTTGAAGCGACTGCACAAGAAATTGGTGCACGTGAAGTTGCAACTCGCGCAGACATCGTTAAAGTATCGATTGTTGGTGTTGGTATGCGTTCACACGCTGGTGTAGCAAGCAAAATGTTTACTGCTCTTGCAAAAGAAGGCATTAACATTTTGATGATCTCGACTTCTGAAATCAAAATTTCAGTGATTATCGATGAGAAATACTTAGAGCTTGCTGTACGTGCTCTACACACTGCATTCGGTCTAGATCGTGAAACAGGTGAATCAAGCGCGCGTGCTTAATTAACCTTGCTGTGTGTCAAAATTTGTCATTGTTAGACAGATTTTGAAAAACATCGTAAAAATTCAGAGCCACTATAGTTTTTTTTATAGTGGCTCTGTTATATTAAACCTGAGGATTTTAAAATTTACTCAGTTTGCGACTGTCACAATGATTGTTTCAGATGCACTGCTAAATTTTTTTGCTTTTACAAGTTATGAATTTTACATAACAGATCATTTGCAGGTTTTGCATTTTGCAAGGAGAGAAACATGCTGATTCTGACTCGTCGTGTCGGAGAAACATTAATGATTGGAGACCAAGTTAGCGTGACTGTACTTGGTGTTAAAGGTAATCAGGTTCGTATTGGCGTGAATGCTCCAAAAGAAGTATCTGTTCATCGTGAAGAAATTTACCAACGAATTCAACATGAACGCGCAATGCACGAACATCTCCAAAACATTGATCAAGAATATCAGCCATCTTTTGAAGAAACTGATTATTCACAAAACAACTATAATCGCTAAGATTTAAGTTGTTAAATGATAAAGCGGCTCATTAGGCCGCTTTAAATTTATCTAGAACATGCGTTTACTATATAAGTTCAACTGAGCTTAATTACTGCCCTTCTAGAACTTTACGTACGGGGCCAAAACTGCGGCGATGTTCATCAATCACCCCATACTGTGCAATCGCTTCGAAGTGCGCTTTGGTTGGATAGCCCTTGTGTTTCGCAAAACCATACTGTGGATATTTTGCATCCAGTTCAACCATTTCGTGGTCTCGAGTCACTTTTGCCAAAATACTCGCAGCCGAAATCTCTGGATGAATCGCATCACCGCCCACGATTGCATCACAGCTCATTGCTAAACCGGTTGGGACTTTATTACCATCGACCAACACGTGTTCTGGTTGTACATTGAGTTTTTCCACTGCACGACGCATTGCAAGTAATGATGCTTGCAAAATATTGATCTCATCAATTTCTTGTGCAGAACTTTCAGCAATCGCCCAAGCCAAGGCTTTTTCTTGAATCTCAATAAATAACTTTTCACGTTTTTTTTCAGTGAGTTTTTTAGAATCGTTTAAACCTTCAATCGGGTTATTTGGATCTAAAATGACAGCTGCCGCAACAACCGAACCCACCAATGGACCGCGACCCGCTTCATCTGCACCAGCAATTTTCATATATCTCTCACTCAAAATAAAATACGACCCTTAATTTGGATTTACTGATACTCAGCAAAACCACTGTTTGGGTCGTATAAATTGTTCTAAATCTTAGTTTTTAAATGTTTCGATCACGCAAGCATTTAAAGTATTTGTCACGATTTTAGCCGCAAGATTAGCTTGTGAAGTTTTATCCATTGCTGCTACAACCAAATCCGTTGCAGTCACGCTAGTTGTTGCTTTCTCGCCTACACATGAACAAACTTCAGTTTGTAGTTCAGATTTTTGAGTTTCTGTTAATAATTTTGAACCTGTTTTCCAGTAGCTGTTGTTATTTAGCTCAGTCACGCATTTCGCTTGAACACCCACTTTAACCGCCATCATTGCCAAGCTGTTTGCTGAAGTTGTACCTGTAGAACTTGTACCTGTTGTACCAGTCGCAGCACATGCAGAAAGAACAAGCGCTAATGGCGCTAGAACAGCAACTAATTTTTTCACGAATATTTCCTTTGTTATGTTCATCAACGCGCATATTGTGCCCCAAATCACACACCATCCGATATGACTATTTAAAATAAATTCGGTAATTGTGTAGTTAATCATCAAAGCCTGTGTTGCATATTCACAACACAGTGTCCCGATTTTAAACGACGCATATTTTTGTGGTCTGTATTAGGGTGTGTTGACATTTACAGCCGATAAATTGAGCTAAAGAGGCAACCATATAAATATACAAGCTAAAGCAACAGCGCTTTGATAGTTACGTTTTAGCTTATCGTATCTTGTGGCA